>JALWZJ010000195.1 GCA_027002625.1 Campylobacterales bacterium | reverse complement strand
CTCTATTCATCAGCACGGTGGCCAGAGTCTCGGCATTCTTTCGTACCTGCTTGGCGTACTCTTTCCATTCGGGTTTGAGATTTTCACCAAATCCTACAGCTTTAGCGGCGATCACATGCACGAGAGGTCCCCCTTGGATACCTGGGAAGATGGCGCTGTTGATCTTTTTGGCCAAATCGGCGTCGTTGGTCATGATCATCCCCCCCCTTGGGCCTCTGAGGGTCTTGTGGGTAGTAGTGGTGACCACGTCGCAGTGTGGAAATGGACTTGGATGCTCGCCGGCTGCCACGAGTCCTGCGATATGGGCGATGTCCGCCATCAAGAGGGCCCCCACCTCATCTGCGATCTGTCGAAACTTTTTGAAATCGATCACCCGCGGATATGCGCTGGCACCACAAACGATCAGCTTTGGCTTGACGATCTTGGCGATATCGAGGACTCTATCGTAGTCAATCCATCCCTCGTCGTTGACGCCATAAAAAAAGCTTTGGTAGATCTTGCCGCTGGCGTTGACCTTGGCTCCGTGGGTGAGGTGTCCTCCGTGGCTTAGATCCATCCCCAAGATCTTGTCGTAGGGCTTGAGTAGAGCCAGATAGACCCCTTGGTTGGCCTGGCTGCCCGAGTGGGGCTGGACATTGACATACTCGCAGCCAAAGAGCTTTTTTGCTCTTTCTATTGCCAGCTCCTCGATGGCGTCTGCATACTCGCATCCTCCATAGTAGCGTTTGCCTGGATACCCTTCGGCATATTTGTTGGTAAAGATACTCCCCATCGCTTCGATGACGGCCGGGGAGGTGAAGTTTTCGCTGGCGATCATCTCCAGGTGGTCGGTCTGGCGCTGTAGCTCCTTTTCCAAAATATCGTAAACCGCCGGGTCTTGATTTTTCAAGAAATCCATCATTCTTCTCCTTTTTCTTCTTTTGTTTGTGGTCGCATGGCAGGGAACAAGATCACGTCACGGATGGAGTGCTGGTTGGTCAGCAGCATCACGAGTCTATCGATCCCGATACCTTCACCTGCCGTTGGGGGCATCCCATATCCCAAGGCTCGCACAAAGTCTTCATCCATGTGCATAGCCTCGTCGTCCACCTCTTTTGCAGCCACCTGCGCTTTGAAGCGCTCGTACTGATCGAGTGGGTCGTTGAGCTCATTAAAGCCGTTGGCGATCTCTTTGCCAGCGATGAAGAGCTCGAAACGCTCGGCTATCTCGGGATTTTCATCGCTTCTACGCGCCAGTGGACTGATCTCGATAGGAAAGTGGGTAATGAAGGTCGGGTTGATGAGCTTTTCTTCTACGAAGTTGTCGAAAAGCTCCGCTTGGAGTGCGCCAAGACTCATCTTGCCCGCATCTTTTAGCTCTATGCCATGTTCTTTGAGATAGGCTATGATCTTGGACTTATCTTCGATCACATCGCTTGGCACCCCTCCAATCTCCTCGATGGCGTCTTTGTATTTGATCTTGCTAAATGGTGTAGAAAAGTCGATGATGTGCTCGCCATAAGGAAGCTCTTTGGGAAGGCCCAGCTTTTCGAAAAGGTAGTCGAAAAGCTCTTCGGTTAGCTTCATCAAATCCTCGTAGGTATGGTATGCCCAGTAGAACTCTATCATGGTAAATTCTGGATTGTGGGTAGCGTCCATCCCTTCGTTTCGAAAGTTTCTGTTGATCTCAAAGACCGCCTCGAAGCCTCCTACGATGAGCCGCTTGAGATAGAGCTCGGGAGCGATACGCAAGTATCTATCCACACCCAAAGCGTTGTGGTGGGTGATAAAGGGTCTGGCGTTGGCGCCGCCTGGGATTGGGTGCATCATCGGAGTCTCCACCTCCAAAAAACCGTGGCTTTCGAAAAATTCACGTATGAGGCTGACGATGCGGCTGCGGAGGATAAAGACCTTTTTGACATCCGGGTTCATGATGAGATCGAGATACCTCTGGCGATATCGCAGCTCCTTGTCCTGCAAGCCGTGGTACTTTTCTGGTAGCGGTACGATTGCTTTTGTAACGAGATTGAGCTCGTTGGCGTGCAAGGTCAGCTCGCCTGTGCGGGTGACGAAAGGATAGCCTATGGCTTCTACGATGTCGCCTACCTCTATGAGCTTTTTGACCTTTTTGAACCACTCTTCTCCCAATGAGTCTTTGTTGAAATAGATCTGCACCACGCCGCTTTCATCTTCTATCTTGGCAAAAGCCGCTTTGCCCATATGGCGCAAAAACTTGATACGTCCGGTGAGCTTGACGCAGACTTTTTCATCCTTTTTTTCTTCCAGCTCTTTTACATAGGCATATTTTTCCAAAAACTCGCTATTTTTTATCTCTTTACAAAAGCCGTGGCCGTAGGGGTTGACACCCATCTCTTTGAGCTCTTTGGCTTTTTGGATACGTTGCTGTTCGTATTGGTTGTCAAATATCAATTTCTATTCTCCTTCGCTATTTGCTTGATGATTTTCTCTTTTGCACTTTGGATGGCGCTTTTTTCCACCTCTTTGGTGACCTCTTGGCCAGCTTTAGCGCTTCGCTCTTTCATATCGGGGGCGATGAGGTCTTCGGGCTTGAGCTTGATGATATAGCTCCCCGTCTTGACCATGAGAGGATAGAGGATGGAGTCTTTGGTGTACTTTTGGATCACCCGCTTGGTCAGCTCCATACTCGAAAGTGCATAGATGATTACTGAAAATATCAAAAAGATCTTCGCCCAGCCAAAGGCCACACCCAATATCTTGTTGATCAACCCCATTCCACTGGCATGGGTGAGTTTGGTGACCAATTTGCCCAGATAGACCATAGAGATCCATATACCAAAAAGCCCTACCAAAAATCCGATAAAGGTCATAGCCGCTTCGTTTTTGATAGGGTAGATGGTGTGGCTGATCCACTGGCCTATTGTCTCGGCATATCTGGAGCCATAATAGATCCCTCCGATGATACCGGCCAGCCCGAAAAACTCCTTGACGAAGCCATCCAGCAGCCCCTTGAGTCCCAAGAAGAAGATGATCACTGCGACGATGAGATCGAAAGTGGTGATGTGTTCCATGCGATTTCCTACAAATTTCTGATAAATGTCATCAGCTCATCGGGTTTGTTGGAGTATTTGAGAGCTACAGACTTGTCTATTATGCGATTGAGTAGCAGTTTTTGCAGTATCTTGGTCTGGGTCTGCATGCCGGTTTGCTGCTGATTGAGCTGCATCTGGGAGTAGATCTGATGGATCTTGTTCTCTCTGATGAGGTTGGCGATGGCCGGGTTGTTGATGAGGATCTCGTGTACCGCTATCCGTCCTCCGCCGATCTTCGGCAGCAGAGCTTGGGATATGACGGCGACGAGACTGGTGGAGAGCTGGGCTCGTATCTGGGGCTGTACGTCACCTGGGAAGACATCTATGATCCGGTTGATGGTCCCGGGTGCCGAGTTGGTGTGCAAGGTGCCAAAGACCAGGTGCCCCGTCTCGGCTGCGGTGAGGGCTGCTTGGATGGTCTCTTGGTCTCGCATCTCACCGATGAGGATCACGTCCGGATCTTCGCGCAAGGCGTATTTCAAAGCGTTGGCGTAGCTTTTGGTATCAAGACCCAGTTCTCTGTGGGAGAAAAGAGCCTTTTTGTTTTCGTGGATGAACTCCACGGGGTCTTCGATGGTGATGATATGTTTGTGCTCGTTTTCGTTGATTTCGTTGAGCATGGCGGCCAGTGTGGTGGACTTTCCGCTTCCGGTAGGTCCGGTGACCAGGATCAATCCCTTTTCTCTTTGGATGATGGTCTTGAATATTTCAGGTAGTCCCAGATCGTCGATGGAAGGGATTTGGCTGGGGATGATCCGAAAGGCGGCCGCCACGTTGTCCAGCGTACGGTAGTAGTTGGCTCGAAATCGTCCCACTTTCGGTACGCTAAAAGCGAAGTCGAGTTCGAGATTTTCCTCGAACTCCTTCTTTTGTTTTTCCGTAAGCAAGGAGTAGCACACCTCTTGGATCTCTTGGCCGGTGAGTTTGGGAAGGTTGAGAGGTACGAGCCGTCCATCTATGCGCACCTGTGGTTCGCTGTCCATCACGAGGTGTAGATCCGAAGCGTTGTGTGCGACGACGGTCTTGAACAATGAGGTCATATCCAGTTGCATCAAAAGCCTTCGTTATTCGATAATTTTAGGAACGATGAAAAAGTTGTCCACAGACTTTGGAGCGTGTTGCAAGATCTTTTGAGGAATGGTAGGGTCTAAGTGTGGTTCATCTTTTCGCAATGGAGCGCTCGTCTCGATGGGGCTGAAGGTGGCTTCCAAAGAGCTAAGATCCAGCTCGTTGAGAATATCCACAAACTCCAAAAATCTATTGAGCTCTTCTATCGTTTTTTCTTTCTGTTCTGGAGAGATGGTGAGCATACTCAAACTCTGCAGCCGCTCGAGTAGGGCCGAATCGATCTTTTCCATCGCTGTGCCTTTAAGTTTTTTCGCTATTTTACCATAAAATAAAGTTTTGTTTGATAAGATTAGAGCACTATATTTGAAGGAGACGGTTTGGGTACCAAAGAAAATATCGAATATATCAAACAAGAGCTGAGCAATGAAGAGAAACTCCTCGAGTCGGTGATCAAGCTTGAAAAATTTTATAAAAAATATAAAAAAGTTTTGATCGGCGCCTTTTTGATCCTCGCTCTTTTTGCAGTAGGGTATATGGGGTATGAATGGAAAAAGGAGCGGGATCTGCAAGCTTCCAATCAGGCATTTGAAAAACTTTTGATCAATCCAGAAGATAAAGAGGCTTTGCAAACGCTCAAATCCACCAATCCAAAGCTCTATAAACTCTATCTGTATCATAAGGCGATGCAAAGCAAAGATGCGAAACTTTTCGAGCGGCTGGCCTCCAGTGACGATCCTATACTTTCCGATTTGGCCAAATATCATCTGGCGGTGATACGAAAAGAGCGTAAGGCTTTGGAGAAGTACGCCATGCAGCAAGAGGCTCTTTTGAAAGAGATGGCTTTGTTGGATGATGGATATATGCTGATAAAAGATGGGCAAATAGGGCGAGCCAGAAGTGATCTTACCACCGTACCCAAGGAGTCTCCAGCTTATCCGTATGCGCTGCTTTTGAAACATTATGGCGCCAAGGTGGGTAAATGAGAGCGTTTATTTGGCTGTTTCTCTTAATCTTGCTCTTTGGCGGATGTAGTACCAAAAAGTACTTTATGCCAGAACAAGTAGCGGGGGTAGTGGATTTTGACGGGAAGCTGCCGGCACCTATCGTGGATGTATTGCGAGATGGGGCGACACTGCAAAACGGTCAGTTCATAAGCGACCGGGGGGTGGAGCCGTACAAGCTCCCCAAAGGGTACCTTTTCATCAAACGAGCCGGGGACTACTACCTCGCAGCCGATAGATGCCACAAGGTGGTAGTGATCGACGCCAAGAGCAAAAAAAAGATCTTTGAAAAAGATTTCAAGATGAAAGCTCCCGTGGCTGCCAATTTCAAAGATGGCAAGCTGGCCCTGGTCTTTGACAACGACTCGCTGCTGCTTTTCGATACCACCACCGGCCAAAATATCTACTCCTCCACTCAGTCTCCCGATATCGCCGTGGATACGAAGATAGCCAATCCTTACTTTTTGGGCAAATTGGTGATTTTTCCTACCCTCGATGGCAAGATAGTGGTCGTAGATAGCGAAAGTGGCAAAGAGCTTCGCACCCTGATCGTGGGCACTCATAAATATTTCAACAACGTGATCTTTTTGGATGTGATCGACGAAAAGCTGATCGCCGCTACGCCAAACAAGATCATCTCTGTAACGCCGCAATTCACCAACTCCTTGGATGTGGAGCTTAGCGACGTGCTCTATGTCAAAAACAGAGTCTATTTGCTGACCAAAGACGGGCGTATCATCCTCACCGATAGCCAGCTCAATCCACTCAAAGAGCGTAAATTCAACTTCGCCCACTACACAGGAGCCATCTATGGTGAATTTATCTATCTCATAGAAAAGAGTGGCTACATCATCGCCGTGGACAAGGATCTTCGAGTGGCCAACGTCTTCGAGCTTCCCGAAGCGATCGACAACTATATCTTCACTGCCCACGATACGCTCTACTACGACGATAAATATTTTAGGCTCAACAAAATTCAATGAAAGAGCTGGTAGAGTTTTTCAAAAAGAGGGGTGTGCTCTTTCGATCCCTCGAGCCTCTCGATCCCAAAGCCTTCGGTATCAAAAAGCGCCTGAAGCTTTACAGAGGGGTCGATCTAAATGGCTCTTTTGTTTTGGTGGTCACAATCGAGAGAAAGAGCAGAATATTGCAAAAAGAGGCCGAAGGGCTGGAGAGTTTGGCCAAAGAGATCGAGGCGAAGCTCTCGCATCGCTTCAAGTGCCGCTATCTACTCCTCCAAGCACCGATCTGCTCCAAGGCCAAGAGGTGGCTACAGGAGAATGGCTGGAGAGTCTATGCTCTTGTGTGATATCGGCAACAGCTTCGCCAAACTCTACGATGGAGTGCATGTACACAGATTGGCAGTAGAGGAGCTAAAGGCGTGGAAAGAGGAGCGGGTCTGCTACATCAACGTCAACCAAAGAGCCAAAAAGATGCTCCAAAGTTTCGAGTGGGTGGATCTGGAGCCATATATAAAACTCCAAAGCCCCTATAAAGGGCTGGGTGCCGATAGGAAGGCTTTGTGCAGTTTCGTAGAAGATGGAGTGATAGTCGATGCTGGAAGTGCCGTGACGGTGGACGTGATGAGAGATAAAAAACACCAAGGGGGGTTTATCTATCCAGGAGTAGCAGCGCTCAAAACGGCCTTTGGCTCTATCTCTCCCGCACTCGATAAGGAGCCTGTTTGGCCAAAGCGGAAGCTTCCTCTTTCTACCCAAGAGGCGATAGGATATGGGATCCTCATGCCGTTGGTGTGTGCTATTGGTTCGTTGGGAGAGAGAGTGATTTTGACCGGGGGAGACGCAAAACTTTTGGCCGACTATTTGCCACAGGCCACTTTGGAGCCGCTGCTTATATTCAAAGCGATGGAGAAAATCATACAAAGGGAAAATATATGCTGACGATCGCACTACCCAAAGGACGCATAGGAGAGGATTCTTTGCGACTTTTCGAGCAGATTTTTGGCAAGGAGTTTCGCTTCGAGGAGCGCAAACTCATACTGGAGGTGGATCAGTTTCGTTTTTTGCAGGTACGAAACCAAGATGTCCCCACCTATGTCTATCACCAAGCGGCCGATATCGGTGTGGTGGGGCTGGATGTGCTGGAAGAGAAGGGGCTCGATCTGGTGCGCCTCCTCGATCTTGGGTTTGGACGATGTGATGTGAGCATCGGCATTCCGGCGACACAGGAACTGGATTTCACGAAGCCCAGCTACAAGGTAGCCACCAAAATGGAAAACATCACCAGAGATTTCTTCAGCAAAAAGGCGATCCCTGTGGAGATCATCAAGCTCTACGGCTCGATAGAGTTGGCGCCTCTTGTGGGGCTGGCCGATATGATCGTCGATATCGTGGAAACTGGAGAGACCATGAAGCAAAACGGCCTCAAGCCGGCTCTTTCTATCATGCAAAGCAGTGCCTTTTTGATCGCCAACAAAAACAGCTTCTATGATAAGAAAGAGCCCATTTTGGATCTGAGAGAGAAGATCAAAGAGGCGCTTCATGGGGCTTGAGCTCTATGGTCGGATAGAGCCGCTTTTGGGCTTTGAGGAGCAAAGAGAGCGACTCTACGACATCTTTTTGGAAAAGCTCCGTTTTTTGGGAGTGAAGAGCTTCTTGGACGTTGGATGCGGTAGTGGGGATTTCATGCAAAAGGCGCAGCGGCTGGGCATGGAGTGTGAAGGAGTGGATCTGAGCCAGCAGATGGTGGATCGGGCAAGGGGCAAAGGGTTGCGAGCCAACCGCCAAGATCTTTGCCAAGTCCAAAAAGAGTACGAAGCGATCACGGCGGTTTTCGATGTGATCAACTATATGAACAAAGAGGAGCTTGAGAGGTTTTTTGGGTGTGTAAAAAAAGCGTTGAAAAGTGGGGGCTACTTC
The DNA here is from genome assembly GCA_027002625.1 of Campylobacterales bacterium. Taxonomy (GTDB): domain Bacteria; phylum Campylobacterota; class Campylobacteria; order Campylobacterales; family Nitratiruptoraceae; genus Nitratiruptor. The sequence continues at coordinate 1,560 of JALWZJ010000195.1, read as the reverse complement.
TTGTGTGACATCAATACGCTCTATGGCTTCGAAGAGGTGGCGCCCGGAGCGATGATCGTAGACAAAGAGGAGACCTTCGTCGCTATCGAAGCGGAGTACGAGGAGGGGAGATTGGTGACCCAGATCACCGCCTTTTTCGCTCAAAGTGGCTGTTTCACTAAAAAAAAGGATAAAATAGTCCAATACTATCATGAGATAGATTTTTTGAAAAATCTGGGGCTGAGGCTCGTGGATATAGACTTCGTGTCGCTCTACGGTGACGAAGTGGACAAAGCGTTGCTGACGTTTCAAAAGGAGTGAGATGGGACTGTTTGGCTTTGGAAAGAAGAAGCAAGAGAGCGAGTCTCGACAAACCAGAGAGGAGGCCCTCCGCCTCAACAAACGATCGGCAGATAGATACTGGGTGGAAAATCTCCCCACCTCTTTGGGTGAAGGAGTCGATGGAGCCAAGAACTCCATAGCTGTCGGGGCGAAAATGGGGAGTTTGAGTGTGGGAGATCTGCTCGATTTGCAGATAGCGCAAGAGAGATACGAGGCGGAGGTGGAGAGGGTGGCTACGACCAAAGTGGCCTTTCGCCTCTCACCGCAACTTCGCCAAGAGATCTTGCGTCCCTATCTCAAGACTATCATCGACGAAGATCCCAAGACCCCTGCGTGCCTCGATCTAAAAGATATTGTCCACGACCAGGAGATCGAGATCAACAAGGCTCTTGTAAATCTAATGCTCGAACTGGACGACCCCAATACCAACATAGAAAAATTCAAATCCCATATCGAGGCTTTACCGAAGCTCAAAGAGGAGCTTTTGAAAAAGGCCAACTCCATAGAAAAAGCGAGAGCCGCCAGAGTGGAGGATGTAGGTGCGGCCATCACCAGGCTGGGATTTTCGGAGGTCAAAAAGGAGGTATACGACTTTATCAACAACGAAGTCAATCTCTCCAACACATCGCTACCTCAATTTAGAAATTTCGAGGCGTACCATATCTTTTTGACGGGATTTTTCAAAAAGCTGGCTCCTCTTTTTGGCTTCAAAGATATCAAAAACGAGGGGCAGTCTCTGCTCAACATGCTGATCATCCCCGCCGTCATCATCAACAAGCAAGCTCCCGAAGCAGGGAAATGGTACCACTCGCCAAAAGAGCTTTTTGGATTGGAGATGCGTTTTTTGGAGCGGCTCACACTGGGTTGCGACTTCATCGAGATTAGCAAAGACTATTTCGTGCAGACTTTGGGAGTCTTTCGATATCTCTTCGACGGTTTCGCCCTGGGCTATCAGATGCTCTATCCCCAATATCTCCTCTCTATCGATATAGAGCTTTCGGAGCGTAAGCTCAAATTTGGCTATCTTTGCTATCTCAGTATGCTGGCCCTTCGCTTTTTGTTCGCCAACGACAACTATAGTGGATATCTGCTCTTTGGGCGATTGCAGCGAGTGGGGATGAGTGTGGATCAAAGCAAAGCTTTCATCGATGAGCTGATCCAGTCCACCAACGATCAGCTCTCGAAAATCGGCATAGAAAGTGCGTTGAGATACAAGGATATCCCCTCTTCTCAGTATAC
>JALWZJ010000194.1 GCA_027002625.1 Campylobacterales bacterium | reverse complement strand
TTATAGCCATAGCCAACCAAAAAGGGGGAGTGGGCAAGACTACCACAGCAGTCAACCTGGCAGCCTCTTTGGCCAAAGAGGGGAAGAATGTACTGCTCATTGATGCCGATCCCCAGGCCAATGCGACTACCAGTCTTGGGTTTAGTAGAAACGATTACGAGTTCAATATCTACCACGTGATGATAGGCACCAAAAAACTCTCTCAGATCATCCTCAAAACCGATGTGAAAAATCTCTTTTTGGCCCCATCCAACATAGGACTCGTGGGGATCGAGAAGGAGTTTTACAACGAGAGCGAAAAAAGAGAGCTGATGCTCAAAGAGGCGATAGCCGAAGTGATAGGGGAGTACGACTACGTGATCATCGACTCACCTCCGGCTCTTGGCCCCATGACCATCAACGCCCTAAGCGCCGCCCACTCCGTGATCATCCCTATCCAGTGCGAATTTTTCGCTCTGGAGGGGCTCGCGCAGCTGCTCAACACCATCCGTCTCATTCGCAAGACGATCAATCCAGGCCTCAAGATCAAAGGATTTTTGCCTACCATGTACAGCCGCCAAAACAATCTTTCCAAACAGGTGCTGGCCGATCTTACACACCACTTCAACGACAAGCTTTTCAAAGACAAGAAAAACTCCGCCTACATCGTCATACCAAGAAACGTCCGGCTGGCCGAGAGCCCAAGCTTTGGCAAACCGGTGATAGAATACGACAAGAACTCCACCGGCTCTTTAGCGTACCGGACTTTGGCCAAAATCATCTTGGAAGGTGCCCATGAGTAGCAAAAAGGGTCTTGGTAGAGGACTTGGGGCTATTTTGGGCGAAGTGAGTGCCGCGTATGAGAAGGAGGTACCCCAAAATGAGATCGTAGAGATCGATGTAGATGCGGTACGCACCAATCCTTTCCAGCCAAGAAAACATTTTGACGAGGGCTCTTTGCGAGAGCTTGCCGAATCGATCAAAAGCCATGGTCTGCTACAGCCTGTGGTGGTGATCGAGGATCTGGACGGTTATATGCTCATAGCGGGTGAAAGACGGCTTCGCGCCAGCAAGTTAGCCGGACTTGCCAAGATCAAAGCGATAGTAGCCGATATCGATAGAGCAAAATTTCGAGAGTTCGCCCTCATAGAAAATATCCAACGTGAAGATCTCAAACCGTTGGATCTGGCGCACAGCTACAAAGAGCTGATCGAAGAGTATGGGATCACCCAAGAAGAGCTCGCCTCCATTGTCAAAAAGAGCCGGGCCCACATCGCGAACACTTTGAGGCTTTTGGGGCTTTGTGACTATACGAAGGCCGCTTTGCAAGAGGGCAAGATCACGCCAGGCCACGCAAAGGTGCTCGTGGGACTGGATGAAGAGGAGCAAAAGATCCTCACCGATACGGCAGTAGGACAAAAGCTGAGTGTACGAGAGCTGGAGAGGCTGGTCCAACAAAACAGAAAGGCTGTTACGAAAAGTGATAGAGACAAACTCCCTTCCCAAAGACTACAAAGTGTGGTACAAAAGCTAAAAACTCACGGTTTTACGGCAAAAATTGTGAAAAATGGATTGCAGATCTCTTTCGAAAACGAAGAGGAGATGAAACGTTTTGGTGAGTTTTTTTCATAGTTTAATCTTTTTATATAGTTAAGTGTGATAAAATCCGACCAAATCTGAAGTAAGGGAGAGGCATGTTAGATATCAGTGTGGGTCTGATGATTTTCGTCGCTGTTGTCTTTTTCGTTTTGCTCTTTTTGCTCAACGGATGGCTCTATCGTCCGTTGCTGAGCTTCATGAGCGAGCGAGAAGAGAGTATCCGAAGAGATATGGAAAACGCAGAGTCGAACGAGTCGGGAGCTCAGGAACTTTTGGAAAAAGCGGAGAGGATCTTGAGCGAAGCGAAGCACGAAGCGTCTGCTATGAAGCAGAAGGCTTTGGAGGAAGTCAAGGCTCAAATCACCAAACAGATCGAGGCCAAAAAAGCGGAGTTGGCTAAAAAAGAGGAGGAGTTTTTGGCAAAACTCGCCGAAGAGGAGAAGAGTATCAAAAGTGCGCTTATCTCTCAGATGCCGCTTTTCAAAGAGGCACTCAAAGCCAAATTCAACAAACTGTAAAAGGAGAGGGTGTGAATATTCGATTCATCTATGCGCTTCTTTTCGCTTCGAGCTGGCTCTTTGCCGGTGAGAGTGGAGGGAGCGATTTTATCCCAAGGACAGTGAACTTCCTCATCTTTGCGGCTATTTTGTACTATCTCGTGGCCGAGCCGGTCAAAAATTTCTTCAAAAATCGTAGTGCCTCCATCGCAGCACTTCTTGAAGAGGTTCAGACCAAGCTCAAAAAAGCGAAAGAGGAGAAAGAGGCTGCCCAAGCGAAGCTTGCGGAGGCGGAGAAGCTGGCGAAAGATATTGTAGAAACTACCAAAAAAGAGATCGAGATCATGACCCAAGAGCTCAAAAAACATGCCGAGCAAGAGATCGCGGCATTGGAGCGCTCTTTTGAGGAGAATCTCGAGCTCGAGCGCCGCAAACGGGTGCGCCAGATCACCAAAGAGGTGCTCGAAGAGCTCTTTGAGGATAAACAGGTGGCTTTGGACAAAGAGAAGTTTATCAACCTGATTGTGAAGAAGGTGGCGTGATGGAAGAGTTGATTGCAAAAAGGTATGTCAAAGCTTTGATAGAAAGCTGTGACGAGAGGGAGCTCGAAGAGATCGAAGCCTATTTGATGGCTTTGGCCAAACTCTTCAAAGATTGGAAGATCAAAGAGATTCTGCTTTCTCCGGAAGTGAGCAAAGAGGAGAAGCTTAAGCTGTTGCTGGAGCCTTTGCAAGATGCCAACAAAAAGCTTCTTAATCTGATCAAACTTTTGGCCGAAAAGGGGCGACTCGGTATCGTTCCCGCCATGGCAAGAGAACTCAAAGATCAGCTGGCTTTGATGAAGAAGCATTTCGAAGGACGGGTCTATTCGGAGTTCGAGCTCTCTAAGGATGAGCTATCCAAGATAGAAGAGGCATTGGCGAAACGATTGGATGCCAAGGTAGAGCTCTCCCAAGCCAAAGAGCCCTATGACGGTATCAAGGTCGAAGTGGATACGGTAGGTGTGGAGATTGAGTTTTCCAAAAACAAGATCAAAAAGCAGCTGATCGAGAACATACTCAAAGCAATATAGAAAGGAGAAAAACGTGGCACAAAAGTTACAAGCGGACGAAATCAGTGCGATCATAAAAGAGCGCATCGAAAATTTTGAGCTCAAAATTGATGTAGAGGAGACTGGAAAGGTCATCTCATTCGGTGATGGTGTGGCCAAAGTCTATGGCCTCAACAATGTAATGGCCGGAGAGATGCTGGAGTTCGAAAATGGCGACAAAGGTATGGCTCTCAACCTCGAAGAGGCCGATGTAGGTGTGGTCGTCCTGGGAAGCGGTGAAGGTATCCGAGAAGGAAGCAGCGTCAAGCGGCTTGGAAAACTTTTGAAGGTGCCTGTAGGCAAAGAGATGGTGGGACGCATCATCAACGCTATCGGCGAGCCGATCGACGGTAAAGGACCGATCGAAGCGAGCGAATATCGATATGTAGAAGAAAAAGCTCCTGGCATCATGGCCAGAAAATCTGTACATGAGCCACTCCAAACGGGTATCAAGGCGATCGATGCGCTGGTACCAATCGGTAGAGGTCAAAGAGAGCTGATCATCGGGGACAGACAGACCGGTAAGACCACCGTGGCGATCGATACGATCATCAACCAAAAGGGTCAAGATGTGATCTGTATCTATGTGGCGATCGGTCAAAAGCAGTCCACAGTAGCCCAGGTGGTCAAAAAGCTGGAAGAGCATGGAGCGATGGATTATACTATCGTCGTCAATGCCGGAGCCAGCGAACCTGCCGCGTTGCAATATCTCGCCCCATATACAGGTGTGACCATTGGAGAGTATTTTAGAGACAACGCCCAGCACGCATTGATCGTTTACGATGATTTGAGCAAGCACGCCGTGGCGTACCGAGAGATGTCGCTGATCCTTCGACGACCTCCTGGACGAGAGGCCTATCCTGGAGATGTCTTCTATCTGCACTCCAGACTGCTCGAGCGAGCGGCGAAGCTCAACGATAAGTTGGGAGCTGGAAGTTTGACGGCACTTCCTATCATCGAGACACAAGCAGGAGACGTATCGGCCTATATTCCTACAAACGTCATCTCCATCACAGATGGGCAGATCTTCTTGGAGTCCGATCTGTTCAACGCGGGTATCCGACCGGCGATCAACGTAGGTATCTCCGTATCACGAGTGGGAGGGGCCGCTCAGATCAAAGCGATGAAACAGGTAGCCGGTACCTTGCGACTCGATCTGGCGCAGTATCGAGAGCTCGAAGCTTTCGCCCAGTTTGCCAGCGATCTGGACGAAGCGAGCCGAAAGCAGCTCGAGCGTGGTATGCGAATGGTGGAGATCCTCAAGCAGCCTCCATACTCACCACTGCCGGTAGAGAAGCAAGTAGTCATCATCTATGCGGGAGCCAACGGATTTTTGGATGATATTCCAGTAAATGCTGTGAGCAAATTCGAACAAGAGCTCTACAGCTTCATCGAAGCCAAATATCCACAAATCTATGAACTCATCAGAGAGAGAAAAGCGCTCGATGACGAGATCAAAGGACTGCTCAACAAGGCGATCGAAGAGTTCAAGGCAGGCTTTAGCGCCGAATAAGGATAAACCATGGCAAACCTAAAAGATATCAAAAGAAAGATCGGTAGCGTCAAGAATACGCAAAAGACCACCAGAGCTATGAAACTGGTCTCCACCGCCAAGCTTCGACGTACCGAAGAGGTGGCCAAGAGGAGCCGATTTTTCGAAGATGCGATCAACGCCACTCTAAGCGAGATCGCAGCCTCTATCAAGCAGTACAAAATAGGTGGGATCAAAGGACGATACTTCGAAAAACCAGAAATTCAGGCAGTGGTGGATATCGTCTTTATCACTGCCGATAAAGGTCTGTGTGGAGGATTCAACTACCAAACCATCAAGACTGTACGAAACCTAATAGGTGAGTATGAGAAAAAGGGGACTAAAGTCCGGCTCAAAGCGGTAGGGAAGAAGGGGATAGAATTTTTCAGCTTCCAAGGCTACGAGCTGGCCGATAGTGTCATCGGTCTTAGCTCCGCGCCAGATTACAAAGAGGCGGCCGCCTTCATCTCCAGATCCGTAGAGGATTATATGGATGAGAAGATAGATGGTGTCGTCCTTGTTCACAATGGCTACAAGAACATGATCACACAAGAGATCAAGATGGTCAATCTGCTTCCTATCGATACGAGCAAGTTTGAAGGCAACGCACCATCTTCCATGATCGAGCTGGAGCCTGATGAGAGTGAGAAGGTGCTGGAGTCCTTGATCAACAAATATATAGAATTCAATATGTACTACGCCTTGATCGACTCTTTGGCGGCGGAACATAGTGCACGTATGCAGGCGATGGACGCAGCGACCAAAAACGCCAAAGAGATGGTGGAATCTTTGACGATTTCTTACAACAAAGCACGACAAGAATCTATTACCACGGAGCTGATCGAGATCATCAGTGGTATGGAAGCAATGAAATAAAAAGGAGAAAGGTAATGGCAAACAAAAAGGGAACTATTATCCAAGTTATGGGTCCCGTTGTCGACGTAGATTTCGAAGATTATCTGCCGGCGATCAACGAAGCCCTCGAAATGACTTTGGAAGTCGAAGATAAAAAGATCAGACTCGTTCTCGAGGTGGCGGCGCACCTTGGAGACAATAGAGTCCGAACGATCGCTATGGATATGACCGACGGATTGGTACGAGGGATGGAGGTAGAAGCCACTGGCGCTCCTATCAAAGTCCCTGTAGGAGAAGAGGTACTTGGACGGATCTTCAACGTCATTGGTGAACCTATCGATGAAGGTGGTCCGGTAGAAGCCAAGATCCACTGGTCTATCCACAGAAGTGCACCACCTTTTGAAGATCAAAGCACCAAGCAAGAGATCTTCGAGACAGGTATCAAGGTAGTCGATCTTCTGGCTCCATATATGAAAGGTGGAAAGACAGGGCTCTTCGGAGGTGCCGGTGTCGGTAAGACCGTCATCATCATGGAGCTTATCCACAACGTTGCCTTCAAGCACTCCGGATACTCCGTATTCGCAGGTGTAGGTGAGCGTACAAGGGAAGGAAACGACCTCTACTACGAGATGAAAGAGTCCAATGTATTGGATAAAGTTGCCCTGTGCTACGGACAGATGAACGAGCCTCCGGGTGCGAGAAACAGAATCGCTTTGACAGGTTTGACTATGGCCGAGTATTTCCGTGACGAGATGGGGCTGGATGTATTGATGTTTATCGACAATATCTTTCGATACGCTCAAGCCGGTGCGGAGATGTCGGCACTTCTTGGACGAATTCCTTCAGCCGTTGGATATCAGCCAACCCTTGCGAGCGAGATGGGACGACTCCAAGAGCGGATCACCTCTACCAAAAAAGGCTCTATCACTTCAGTCCAAGCGGTCTATGTCCCTGCCGATGACCTTACCGACCCAGCTCCTGCATCGGTGTTTGCGCACCTGGATGCGACGACGGTCCTCAATAGACGAATCGCGGAAAAGGGTATCTATCCGGCGGTCGACCCACTCGATAGTACCTCCAGGATGCTCGATCCAAACATCGTCGGCGAAGAGCACTACAATGTAGCTCGTGGAGTACAGCAGGTACTGCAAAAATATAAAGACCTCCAAGATATCATCGCGATTCTTGGTATGGACGAGCTTTCAGAAGAGGACAAACTCATCGTAGAGCGAGCCAGAAAGATCGAGAGATTCTTGTCTCAACCTTTCTTCGTAGCGGAGGTTTTCACAGGTGCACCTGGAAAGTACGTGACTTTGCAAGAGACCATCGAGGGCTTCAAAGGGCTGCTTGAAGGAAAGTATGACGATATTCCAGAAGCGGCCTTCTATATGGTGGGGAACATCGAAGAGGCGCTCGAAAAAGCGGAAAAACTCAAAGCGAAATAATCAAGGAAGCCGAGGGCTTCCTCTAAAGGATAGGATGGATGGATACTTTAAAACTCGAAATCGTTACGCCAGAAGGGCTCATCTTCGAAGGTGATGTCAAAAGCGTAACCTTTCCTGGTGAGGAAGGGGAGTTTGGTGTGCTGCCCAAGCATGCCACGCTCCTCTCTTTGCTCAAACCAGGAGTCATCGAAATCACGTTGCCCGATGGAAAACAAGAGTCCATCGTCATCAACTGGGGTCACGTGAAAGTGGACGAAAACAAGGCGGTGGCTCTGGTAGAGGGTGCCATTCCGTTAGCCGGTACAAGCGAGAGCGAGATCGCCAAGCGGATCGAAGAGGCGAAGCAGCTGCTTGAGAGTGCCAGTGAAAGCAAGGCTGTTTTGGCGGCGGTAGAGGCCAGGATAGAAAAAGCGGCAAAAATCATTTGATGGATAGAACTATCGATCTTTTGCTGGATTACCTTCAAAAAAGCAACGCCATTACGATAGGAGTCTTGCTTCTCCTATCGATCTACTTCATCTTGGTCAATTGGATCTTTTTTTATCGCTACATTCTCTTACTCGTTCGATTGCAACGGGAGAAATTTTCCTTAGAAACCATCCAGATGGGGAGTAAAAAGCCCACGATGAACTCCTTTTTGCATCGATGTCTGGCCAATGTGAAGCTCGATAGCAAGGGTGCGGAGTACTGTATTTTCAAAGCCACTACACAAAACACCAAAGGGCTCACTTTTTTATCCATAGCCGCTTCCACATCCCCTTTTATCGGTCTTTTTGGCACGGTTGTCTCGATACTGGAGACCTTTTACGTCATGGGCTCTTCCAAAGCGAGTCTTGCTACCATTTCCGCTTCTATCGGCGAGGCATTGATCGCTACGGCTGCCGGTATTTTCGTGGCTGTTTTTGCCTACACCTATCATCTGCTGCTCAAGCGAAAAGCCTACGAGCTCATCTCCTATCTGCGTATGCAGCTCGATCTTTTGATGGAATAGACGATGATGTTCGATTGGGAGGAGAAGCCAGAACTCAACATCACCCCACTGGTGGATGTGATGCTGGTACTATTGGCGATACTCATGGTAGCCACTCCTGCTATCGTCTATCAAGAGGATATCAATCTCCCTCAAGGCTCCAAAACCAAAGCTTATAAAAAACAAAAAAGCATCAATCTCAAGATCACGGCCAAAAGAGAGATTTTTATCGGTAAACAGCGCTTTACTTTCAAAAACTTTGCCGATAGTTTCATCCTTTATGCGAATACTATCGATAGAAAGACCCCAATCTACATCAGCGCGGACAAGGCACTCTCGTATGGCGATGTGATGTATGTGCTCAAAACGATCAAAGAGGCGGGATTTTCGAAGGTCTCACTGATTACCAATGGATAGATTGTACAAGGTTTTCTCTTTTTTGCTCTCCATCGCTCTTTACCTCGTGGTAGTGGGCTCTTTGGTCTGGTACTTTACCGATAGCCAGCCGATAAAAAAGGTGGAGCTCAAAGCCCAGTCTATCGATGTCTACCTCACTACTCCCGCTCCAAAACAAAAAAGAGTGGTGCCACAAAAAACTCTCAAACCCAAACCTCCCAAGAGCAGACCGGCGAAAAAAGAGGGTTCGACTTCAGCAAAACAGCGAGCTTCCGTAAACGACCTCTTCGCATCGCTGGATACCAAGCGACTGAAACGGCACAAAACTTCACAAAGAAGAGCCCAAAAACCGAGTAGATTCAAAGGTGAGGGCTCGAAAAAGGCCAAGAAACTGTTGGAGCAGCTTCGACTAAAAGAGTATCGGCCCTCGGCCAAACGTTCCATCAAATCGGTCAGCGGAGAGAAGGATCCCTATTTGGAAAAAGTTTATAAATTGCTGTATACATATTGGATCCCTTCCAAAGCAAGTGCTGGCAACAGAGCGAAAGTGCGTATCACGATCTATCCGGATGGCCATATGGAGTATAGAGTGCTGCAATACTCTCCAAGCCCAGTTTTCAACCAAGAATTGGATCGATATCTTGATGTGATGCGGATGCAAAGCTTCCCAAAACCAAAAAGATCGAGGGAGTTTATCGTCTATTTCGAAGCCAAGGAGTAGCTTAATTTTTTTATGCTACAATCCGGAAAAAAAGAGGTACCATGCGTTCACTGATCTTGCTCGTTTGTATCACATTCTCTCTTTTGGCTTCGGATCTGACTCTCGAAATCGTCAAGGATGTGGGCAACTTGCCAAAAATCGCCATCGAAGCCTCTCCCCAAAGCCTTACAGGAAAGATCGGTCAAAAGTTTTCAAAGCTTTTGCTCGGGGATCTGCAGGTGACCTCTCACTTTAGTGCAAATCCCACCATCGGCTATGCGAAGCTTTCGGATCCCATCGATTTTTCCAGATACAAAGATGTGGCCTATCTTTTACGATACAAGCTGTTTTATGACGATTTTGGCAATCTGCAAGCAAAGGCCATCCTCTACGATACGAAAACCGCTCAACCGCTTTTTCAAAAACTCTATCGCCTAAAAGAGAGGGAACGCTACCCCTTCATAGCCCACAAGATCGTCTACGATCTCAACGAGGCTCTCCATTTTCCAGATGTCTCCTTTTTGA
>JALWZJ010000193.1 GCA_027002625.1 Campylobacterales bacterium | reverse complement strand
CCACAAGAGGTGAGCAAGCTTTTCAAGCTCATCGACAATCCCAAAAACCCTATCACCAAACAAAAAGTGGAGCTTGGTCGCAAGCTCTATTTCGACCCAAGACTCTCTAAAAGTGGATTGATCAGCTGTAACACCTGCCACAACTTGGCAATCGGTGGAGACGACAACGTACCTGTAGCTACAGGACACAAATGGCGACACAACCCACACCATCTCAACTCTCCTACTGTCTACAACGCAGTCTTCAACTCTCGCCAGTTTTGGGATGGCAGAAGTCCGGATCTCGAAGATCAAGCCACTGGTCCTATCCAAGCAGCTCCTGAGATGGATATGAAGGCTTCCGAAGCGGTAAAGGTAGTAACATCTATTCCAGAGTATAAAAAAGCTTTCGAAAAAGCCTATCCTGGTGAGAAGATCACTATCAAAACCATCGGCAAAGCAATCGCGGCCTTCGAGCGGACTCTCGTCACGCCAAGCCGGTTCGACGCATTCCTCAATGGCGATAGCGAGGCTCTCACCAAAGCCGAGAAAGAGGGGCTCAAAACCTTCATCGAAGTGGGCTGCGCCAGCTGCCACAACGGTGTGGGACTTGGTGGAGGTATGGCACCATTTCCAGCGATAGGCAAATATAAATATGCAAACATCGGTGATTTCAAAGGTGACAAAAACGGTATGGTGAAGGTGCCAACTCTTCGCAACATCCTCGAGACCGCACCATATTTTCACAACGGTGCTACCTATGATATCAAAGAGGCGATCGCCATCATGGGTGAGACTCAGCTTGGCAAGAAACTAAGCAAAAAGCAGATCGATCAGATCGCAACATTTTTCAAAGCACTTACCGGCAAAAAGCCATATATCCGCTATCCAATGCTGCCAACTGAGACCGCCAAAACTCCCAAGCCAAACCTCGACTGATCTTCGGGGCTTTGGCCCCATTGTGCTACAATAGTCTCCAAAAAGGAGATCTATGGAATATCGCTATATCGGCCGATCGGGCCTTCGTGTCACCTCCATTTGCCTTGGTACCATGACCTTTGGCTCCACCACACCAAAGGAAGAGGCTTTTAAGATCCTCGATAAAGCATATGATTTTGGGATCAACTTCTACGATACCGCCGAGCTCTATCCTGTGCCGCCCGATAGCAAGTGGGCGGGCCAGACGGAGAGAATCGTAGGCGAGTGGCTACGCACCAAGCCCAGAGACTCTGTCATCCTCGCTACCAAGGTAGCTGGTGCGGCCAGTGGCTGGTTCGTGCCCCCCATCCGCCATGGCCTCACGGTGATGGATAGGTTTCATATCAAAAGAGCTGTAGAGGGGTCGCTTAGGCGCCTTGGTACCGACTACATAGATCTCTATCAGATGCACTGGCCAGACGAGGTTGTGCCCATAGAAGAGACGATGCGAGCCTTCGACGAGCTGGTGAGAGAGGGCAAGGTGCGCTATATCGGTACCTCCAACGACACAGCCTATGGCCTTACCAAAGCCAATATGGTGGCCAAGTACGAGGGGCTTAGTAGATTTGAGTCGATCCAAAACAACTTCAGCCTCCTCAACCCCAGATTTTTCGACGAGCTGGAGAAGGTGTGCCGCAAGGAGCAGGTGAGTCTGCTGCCATACTCTCCCATAGCCGGTGGGATCCTCAGCGGCAAGTACAATCAGGAGTTCGTGCCGGAGGATGCGAGATTTTCGATCTATCTCAAGCATCCTATCAAGCGGGTGCGAGAGCATGCCAAGCGCTTTTTCAACGACAAGACTTTGGCCATGACTGCCGAGTTTTTGCAAATAGCCAAAAAGTATGGACTCCATCCAGTCACCTTGGCCGTAGCCTATAGCAAACATTTCGACTTCGTAGCCTCCACCATCATAGGTGCCAGAAAAGCGGATCAGCTGGGCGCCTCCTTAGCGGCGATGGATCTGCGACTGGAGCGGCCTCTTCTCAAAGAGCTCACTGCACTCCAACAAAAATATTGCTACCCCATGGGATAGCTTTTGGCGAAAAAAGTCGCCAAAAGCTTGACATTTCTCGCCAATAGTTCTATAATTCTCTCTATCTTATGATAATCATAAAATAAACTAATGGACAAAAGATGAACTACATCTACCTGCGTTCAAAAAGCGATCGTTACTCTTTGGCCCAGCAAGAGAAGCATATCAAAGACTATATGCAGCGTCACGGCTACGAGATAGGGGGAGTCCAGATCGAGGTGAGCCCCGAGAGCAAAAAACTGGAAGAGCGAGAGGAGTTTCGCTCTTTTTTGCACTCTTTGGCCAAAGGGGATCGCCTCTTTGTCTACGATCTGCGAGCCCTCTCCAAGCGCATAGGAGAGCTGGTGCAGATCCTCAACTGCATCTACAATCACGGTATCACACTGGTGGTGACCAAATATGGAGTGAGTATCGACGAGCGTACTCCAGCTTCCGTGCTTGTAGCTTTGTTGCATCAGCAAAGAGAGGAGAATAGACAGCTCCCGGCCCATAGCGGCAGACCAAAAGGAAGCATCTCCAAATCCAAATACGATCCATACAGAGAGCGTATCATCCAAATGCTCAAGGAGGGGAACAGTGTGACGACCATAGCCAAAACTCTTGGAGTGAGTAGAAGCTCCATCCGAGACTACATCGCTTCAAGAGATCTTCGACAGATAGCTCGAGGTGGGGTGGAAGAGAGCCATCCCGTGCAATTACCCAAAACCGAATGTAAAATCAATCACAAAGGATAACCATGGCTACCGCTACTGCGAAACAGTCCAAAACCAACAAAGCCAAAGAGTACCTAAAAAACTGGGTACCTTATCGGTATAAACGCTACATCATGTTCGCGATCGTGACGATCGTGAGCCTGGTGCTGCCCTGGATCAAAATCAACGGCAACCACTTCTTCT
>JALWZJ010000192.1 GCA_027002625.1 Campylobacterales bacterium | reverse complement strand
ACATCACACAGCGAATCACCCCATCACTATCTTTGAGACTAAAATAGAGATGCCCGCTGGTATGGTAGGTGGGGCGGCTTACCTCACCTTCTACCCATACGGTCGTAAAGTGGGATTCGAGCAGGCTTTTTATCTGCTCGTTGAGTTCGCTGACACTGAGTACTTTCATCATACCATCTCCAAGGCTTTATCTTTTGGAAGAGGTCGAGAGAAGAAGAACCCTTGGATATAATCACACCCATGGGCTTTCAAAAACTCCACCGCCTTGGCACTCTCCACCCCTTCGGCCGTCACTTTCACGTCATAGATTTTCGAAATCTCGATGATTTTGGCCACCAGCTGGTCGTTTTTGTTCTCGAAAAGATTGAGAATGAAGCTCTTGTCGATCTTGAGCTCGTCCACTCTAAACTCTCTTAGATAGCTCAACGAAGAGTAGCCCACCCCAAAATCATCTATCGCCACCGCCACTCCAAGCTCTTTGAGCTGGAGATTGAGCTGCATATATTTTTGGATATCTTGGATCAAGGAGTCTTCGGTGATCTCGATGATGAGCAGCTCCGGATAAGGAAAAGCTGCGATTTTGGCCAAAAATTGATCCATATAGTGTTCATTCATGATCTGATTGGCATCGAAATTGATAGCCACTCCCACCTTTTTCTCCACCAGTTTCTCGATCATGTCAAAAGCTTGCTGCAGTGCGATGTCACTCAAAGAGTAGAGCAGCTTATTGCCCTTTGTATAGGATAGGAAGTGTTCGGGTGTGAGGATGGACCCACCACTCCTCCAGCGCATGAGTCCTTCGAAGGAGACCACCTTCGCATCCGAAAGCCTCAGCTTTGGCTGGAAGAAGAGCTCGAACTCCCCTTTGGCCATCCCCTCTTCGATTCGCTGCTTCATCACCAAAAACTGCTTCGACTCCATATCGAGGGTTTTGCTGTAGAAGCTAAAGGTGTTTTTGCCACTTTTTTTGGCGCTATACATGGCAATATCCGCAGCGTTGACCACCTCGTCCACATGCTCGAACTCTTTGGGAAACAGTGCGATCCCCACGGAGTAGCTGATCTCGATCTCCTGATCTTCGATCATCACCGGTTCGCCACATACATCGATGAGCCTTTGGGCCACCAGCGAGGATTTGTGCAAAGCCTCTTGCTCATCTTTGCCCAAATCCCCAAGTACCAAGGCAAACTCGTCTCCAGCGATCCTCGCACTCATATCTCCCGGTCCCTCCAAAGATTTCAGACGCACAGCCACCTCCATTAGCACCTTATCTCCCACATCGTGCCCGTACGAGTCGTTGATATGCTTGAAGTTGTCCACGTCGATGAAGAAAAAGGCCCCCAAGCTCCCCTCCTTTTTGAGTACTCCAAAAAGCACTCGAAGCTCTTCGAGCAGCTTTTTGCGGTTGAAAAGCTCCGTCAAAAGATCGAGCTCCGCTCGTCTTCGCAACTCCTCTTGCACCTTTTTCACATCGGAGATATCAAAAAAGTGGGAGACGAAGTTTTGGATCCGACCCTTTTCATCCTTGACCGCCGTGATGGAGAGGATCTCTGGATAGATGGTGCCATCTTTTTTTCGGTTGTAGATCTCCCCTTTCCAAAATCCCTTCTTCTTGATCTCGTCCCACATCTTTTGATAAAAAGCCTTGTCATGTTTGCCCGATTTGAGGATGGATGGATTTTTGCCCAGCACTTCGCTCTCTTTGTAGCCCGTGATCTGCTCGAAAGCTCTGTTGACTTTGAGGATATTGCCCGTTTTGTCGGTGATGGCGATCGCCTCTTGGCTCTCGAAGGCTTGGCTAAGAAGTGCCAGACGATTTTGCAGCTTTTTCTCTTTTTTGAGGTACTCGATATAGCGCAAGGATTGGTCGAAATACTCTCCCATCTTCTCAAGTATATCCACAACGGAAGGGTGCAAAGCGCCTCGGCTGGAGAGTACCAGTAGATACTCGCACTTTTGTCGATGCAAGATAGGCAAGACCACAAGCCGTTTGCTCTTCTCCAGTAGCGGCTCTTCGAAAGGTCCTTGAGCCATTACGATGGTGCCTGTCTTCTTGGCCTTTTGGAGATGAAGATCCAGACTTTTTGGCCAAAAACGTTTGATACTGCTGGCGAGGATATGTCGTGTGGCTACGATCTCCTTGTTGTCGCACTCCAGCAGTATCAAAAAATCGAAAATGTTCATCTTGTCTATGAGTACCATCAAGGTGTTGATGAGGGTTTTGGTATCTTGGACGAAGAGCAGGGTCTCGCTAAATTGTGCGAATATTTGAAAGAGCCGCTTTTCGAACTCCATATCTTCGATGGCTCGCTCCACCCGCTCGAAATGGGTGTCGTACCAACGCATAAAGAGCAAAAAACCCACAAGTGCCACTACCCACGCCCCGGCACTGACTGCGAAGACCCAAAAGGCCTTCTTTTTTAGATACTCTTTTTTGTGCCAGATAAGACGTAGTATCCTCTTTTGAGTGGCGAAAAGACGATTGATATAATCTGTCTGGAGCCTCCACCACTCCTGCTTGGTCAAAAGATCGAACCTCCTGGCCTGCAAGATCTGGCGCTTGATACTAAAAAGCTTCCTCTCCGTTTGGGGAGGAATGTACTCGTAGTAGAAGATTCTCACGGCTGGGGGCATGATTTTTTGAAGCAGCTCCCTTTGGGTCCGCTCCTGCAAATAGACCCGAATCGCCTCTTGATAGATCTTGGTATCTGGATTTTTGCTCTGGAGCAAAAGGGTGACGAGCGCTCGCTCCTGGCCGTTGAGCTCGCTGTATTGCAAGATTTTTTCAAAAGAGAGCAAGATCTTGAAAAATTCGTCATCGATGAAACGCTGCTCCAAAATGGCGACCGAATCCATAAGAGAGTGGATGATCTGGCTGTAGGATTGGAGCGTCTGTAAGGGTGTGATTTTCCTTTGATC
>JALWZJ010000191.1 GCA_027002625.1 Campylobacterales bacterium | reverse complement strand
TGAAGCTCTTCGAAGTGTACGATCATACGATCCTCTCGATCTCTTCTTTGATATTTTCGAGTACCAAAGTGGTTTCAAGCAAAAGGGCGTAATGTCTATTTTGAGGCATCAAGAACTTCTTGGACTCTTCAAAGGCGTTCCACAGCTCTTCCACCCGATCAAACTCTCCCATCTTCAGACACTCCAAGGAATTGGCTGCACTGATGAGGCCTTCGATCACCGGAGCGCTCTCATCCTCACAAAGCTCCAGCATCTGTTTGGCCAAATCCATCGCCTCACCGAACTTTCGCTCGTTGATCGTATCGATATAGTAAAACATAAATCTTTCAATTTGAGCCATCTTTACTCCTTTTATGGTGCTATGAGGCCCTTTTCGTAGCAGGCCTCGTTGAATTCACATACGATATTGGGGTCGTAGACCAAAATACTCTCATCCTTGTCCTTGTACTCCACTTTGCTCAAAAAGTGCTTCATACAGTTGATGCGAGCGGTCCTTTTGTCGTCGGCTCGCACCACATACCAAGGTGCGAAAGCGAAATGGGTCCTGGCGAACATCTCGTCCCTGGCCAGGGAGTACTCTTTCCACAACTTCTGGGCCATCTGGTCGATGGGGCTCAGTTTCCACTGCTTGAGCGGATCCTTTTTGCGCTCTTCGAGGCGCCTTTTTTGCTCCTCTTTGGAGATGTCGAGCCAGTACTTGGTAAAGATCATTCCATCATGGACCAGTAGATACTCGAATTTCGGCACCTCCTCCATAAAGCGCTCGTACTCCTCTTTGGTACAAAAGCCCATCACCTTCTCCACTCCAGCTCTGTTGTACCAGCTGCGGTTGAAAAAGACCATCTCGCCACCATGGGGCAGATGAGGTACGTAGCGCTGGAAGTACCAGCTCTTCTTGTCGATGTCACTGGGTTTGCCCAGAGCCACTATACGGGTCTCTCTGGGGCTGAGATGTTCGGTAAAGCGCTTGATGGTGCCATCCTTGCCAGCAGCGTCACGCCCCTCGAAAATTGTACAGACTTTCAGATCTTTTTTGATCACCTGGCGCTGGAACTTCACCAGCTCCACTTGCAGTAAGTAGAGCTGCTTTTTGTACTCTTTTTTATCCATGATATGCACCTTTAGAGTATTGTAATAGAATTTGATTAAAGAAGGATTAAAATGTGGTAGATTTTTGCTATCCAGATAGCATACGAAATGGCCAAAAAAGAGTACAATCGAGAAAAAAGGAGTGGCATGGAGAAAAAAGCGTTTGGGCTGTGGAGTGCCGTCTTTTTGGGTGTGGGTGCGATGGTGGGGATCGGTATCTTCATCGTCATCGGCGAAGCGGGAGCGATCGCCGGCAATCTGGTACTCTATACCTTTGTCATTGGAGGGCTTATCGCTATGCTCTCGGGATACTCTTTGGCCAAATTGGCCCTTCGCTATCCCAGTCGAGGAGGGATCATCGAGTATCTGGTCCAAGAGTATGGTGAGGGGTTTTTCAGTGGTGCTGCGGGAGTGCTCTTTTATCTGGCGCAACTCATAGGTCTGGCTGCCGTGGTCAAATCTTTCGGGATCTATGCGGCCACCTACACCAGTAGTGGTATCACCCCTTTGACGGTGGACGCTTTCGCTCTTGGTATTTTGGCTCTTTTTACCCTCATCAATCTTTTGGGTGCCAGCTTCGTGGCCAAAAGCGAAAACGCCATCGTTATCATCAAGCTGACCGCCATCACAGCCTTTGTAGTGGCGGCCCTTTTTTATATCGATCCGCAGCGCTTGATCCCGGATGGTTCACACACATGGCTCGATATGCTCTACGCTTTGGGGCTTGTATTTTTTGCCTACCAAGGCTTTAGCGTCATCACCAACAGCGTAGAGGATATGAAAGATCCGCAGAAGAATATGCTGCGCTCGATGCTCATCGCCATAGGGCTGGTGATGGTGCTTTATGTGGCTACCGCTGTGGCGGTACTGGGAAATCTACCGCTATCGGAAGTGATCAAAGCCAAAGATTACGCCCTGGCCGAGGCGGCCAAGCCCATATTTGGCGAGCTTGGATTTCGTGTAATGGCGGCGGTGGCTCTCATCAGTGCCACGAGCGCCATCAACGCCTCACTCTACGCCGCTACCCAGATCAGTTACGATCTGGCTAAAAAAGGAGAACTACCAAAAGTCTATGAGTACAATGTCTTTCACTCCACAGAAGGGCTCATCGTCTCGGCACTACTTATCGTACCGATGGTGATTTTTTTGGATCTCGATGAGATCGCTACGATCGCGGCGATCGTGGTGCTTTTGATCCAAGGCTTCGTGCATGCCGGTCACTTTCTCAAGATCGGTCAAACCGGGGCCAACCCCTGGCTTGTCGCACTGGCGGCTATGGGGACCTTTGGAGCGGCAGGATTTGCTCTTGCGTATACCCACCAAAAAATGCCAAATGTGGGATGGTATGTGATGGGTGCCTTTTTTGGTGCGTATCTTTTGGAGTTGATTTTACGTCTTAGTACCGGTCGGGTGATCAAGAAGCATATCTTGTGGAGTCCAAAAGAGATCGAGCGACGTTTGGCCAAGATACTGTACAAGGAGGATTAGAGTCCTCTTTGTCTTTTCTTGCGTAAGATTCGGCGACGAATGCGTTGGAATTTGCTGATTTGGCGCTCTTTTAGTTCTATTTGGGCTTCGGCCTTTTCGATCTCCTCACCGATCTTGATCTCCAACATTTCGCTCTTTTTCATCGCAAGTATCTGGGATGGAAAGACGCTTCTGTGTCCCGTGAGCAAGAAGCTGATCACGGCACTCAAAGCCGCATAGTGGGCGATCTCCAGCCCAAAGAGTTCTACGGCCATGATAGTGGCGGCGATGGGAGTGTTGGTGGCACCTGCCAGGACGCTGACAAACCCAAGAGCGGCAAAGAGGGTGATGTGCCCATAATCGA
>JALWZJ010000190.1 GCA_027002625.1 Campylobacterales bacterium | reverse complement strand
TCGTCGTAGTCGATGTGGTTCAGGCTTGGCAGCTTCGTCCCAGGCCCCAGACTACAAGCACAAAACCTGGGCTTCTCGGGCGAGGAGTACTCCTCACACACCTCCTTGACCAGCTGGCACCCTCTTTTGGTCAGATCGTAAGCCTCGCTGGCCAGGTCATACTCCTCCAGCACCCAGGGCATCGCCCCAAAAGTATTGGTCTTGATGATATCGGCATCTGCTTTGGCGTAGGCTTCGTGGATGGATCGGATGATATCTGGGGCTGTGCGGTTGAGCAGCTCGTTGCACCCCTCTTTACCCTCCCATGCGGATTGGGGGATCTTTTTGGCCTGCAGCTGGGTCCCCATCGCCCCGTCGATGATGAGGATACGCTCTTTCAAAAGCTTCTTGATCACACTCTTCCTCTTTGTTTTTTGATATTATACTTTAATCGCCCCTCTTCTTAACAAAAAATTACAAAAAGATCAAATGCACAAGGAGATCCAATGTTCATCAACCGCTTTCCCAAAATGGCAGCTTTGCAAAAGTATCGAGCTTTGGCATTGGGATACGATGAGTCTTTGGCCGAAGCGATCGGTATCGCCGAAGCCACCAAGTACGCTATCTTCAAAAATCTCTCCTACAAAAGACGAACCACCAAAGAGCGAGAGTATCTACGCAAGAAATTTCCCACCAAAGAGCTGGACGATACTACATTCGCTATCTTCAAACTCCAGGCCCTCGATGGTCTGCCGTTTGTAGGCAATAGAGTCTACACCCAAGAGGACTACCAACGAGCCATCTTCATGCGATGGGGTGAAGAGGTGGGCAAAAAAATCGAAGAGTGGGCCAAAAAAATCATCCAAAACTGTCCCAAAGAGATCCTAAAAAACGAAAACAAATTTTTCAACGAGTGCTGGAAGCCCCACAGAGACGAGGATCCACTGGAGGAGTGATTGGAGCGATTACAGACTACTTATAAAAAATAGTTATAGTTCATTTGGAATGGCATTTTAAAAAAAGTAAGAGCATAATGGAATAATCCCACCAAAAGGAGAATGCCATGACCTTCAACAAAGAGTACAAAAACATCTATCTCGTTACCGCTATTTTGGCCGCTTTTATCCTTTTTATGGTGGTGAGTACCTATATAGTGATCAAGGATGTGACAAGCAACAGATCGTGTGTGAAAACATGCAAAATAGAGAAGTTCATGCAAAAGAGGGGTTAGCGTATCTTTTTTTTTCTACTGTTTCCAATTTTTATAAGTCGCGAAGGCTCTCCCTCAAAAAGTCCCCTTGGATCCTCCACCACCACATCGGCCTGGCTTCTTGCCCACTGCTCATCGAAGCTTTGGCCACTTGGATTGGCGCTGGTGGAGTAGATCCAGCCAAAGCGCCGCAAAAAGCGCAAGTGCCACTCATCCTTGACTACTCGTAGAGCCTGGCCATTTGGATAAATGAAAGTGGTGCGAGCCGAGCGGCGGACCATATTTTTCCATCTGTTGGGGATGCGAGCCCACTTTTTTAGCTCATGTAGGCTCGCCACTTCGATCAAAAAGGGTTTGCCCGCCGGACGATTTTTCGTTTTGGCCAAAAGGTGGCTATCTTGGCTCAAAAAGCCCACCGTAGTATCGGTCTGAGCCAGATAGAGGCGGCGAGGGTCCATCACTGACTCAGATAGTCTTGCAGCGCTTTTGGAGTGAGCTCTTTTTGCTTGAGGCATGCTATCGCCTCGGCCGCCACTTTGGCAGCGGAGATGGTGGTGAAGTATGGGATCTGATGGCGAAGCACCTGCTGGCGGATCTTTTTGGCGTCACTTTTGCTGGTGCGGTTGTCGCTGGTGTTGATAGCCATGGCGATCTCGCCGTTTTTGATCATATCTTCGATATTTGGCCGCCCCTCACTGATCTTGAGTACCAGCTGGCTCTCCACTCCAGCTGCTTTGAGAGCCTCGTGGGTGCCTCTGGTAGCTACGATCTCAAAGCCCAGATCCTTGTACATCCTCGCCAGCTCGGCCGCATAGGGCTTGTCGAAGTCACTCAAAGACAAAAAGAGCTTGCCAGAAGTGGCCAATCTATTGCCAGCGGCGAACTGTGCCTTGGCAAAACTCTCTCCAAAGCTCTCGCTAATACCCATAACCTCGCCGGTAGACTTCATCTCAGGCCCCAGTAGCAGATCGGCTCCAGGGAGTTTGTTGAAAGGAAAGACCGCCTCTTTGACGCTGATGTGGTTTTTGAGGCGTGGCTTGAAGACCTCGCCCGAGTAATCCACCACATCGTATTCGTCATAAAACTGCAGCGCCTCTTTGAGATCTCCTCGCAGCATCACCCGTGTCGCTACCTTGGCCATCGGGATACCTGTAGCCTTGCTCACAAATGGCACCGTTCTTGAAGCCCTTGGATTGACCTCGATGAGATAGACCTCATCTTTGTAGATGGCGTACTGGATATTGAGTAGCCCCTTTACGCCAAGGCCCAGAGCGATTTTTTTGGTCTGCGCCTCCACCTCTGCAAGGATTTTCTCATCGATCGTCACACTTGGCAGACTACAGGCACTATCTCCCGAGTGGATACCGGCCTCTTCGATATGCTGCATGATCCCACCCAAGTAGACATTTTGGCCATCACTGATCGCATCCACATCCAGCTCGATAGCGTGGTCGAGAAACTTGTCGATAAGTACGGGAGAGTCATGGCTCACTTTGACCGCCTCTTGCATATAGGCTTTGAGCTCCTCTTCGTTGTAGACGATGCGCATCGCTCGACCACCCAGCACGTAGCTTGGTCGCACCAGCACCGGATAGCCGATATCGTCGGCGATTTTGAGAGCCTCTTCTTTGGTGAAGGCCGTGCCGTTTGGAGGCTGTTTGAGGCCGTTTTTGGCCACGAACTCACTAAACTTCTCTCTATCTTCGGCCAGATCGATCACCTTGGCGCTGGTACCCA
>JALWZJ010000189.1 GCA_027002625.1 Campylobacterales bacterium | reverse complement strand
GCGGCGTTGTAACTGTCCATATAGAACATATCTTGCAACTCATGCACCACATTGGGCACCGGTGGTAGTTTTTCTATCTTTTCTACGATTTGTTGTATCATTCTTTACGCTCCAAAAGATCTGTGATGCTTTGGCGAGGATCCTTTCCGTGCAAGATCGCATACACTTCGTTCGCGATAGGAGTGTAGATCCCATGCTCGTGTGCGATGGCATAGATCGCTTGGGCGGTATAGACCCCCTCTGCCACTTCACCAAGCTGGGTGAGGATCTCTTTGAGAGCTTTACCGCTTGCAAGTCCCAAACCCACCCGGTAGTTGCGTGAAAGGGTACTGCTGGCGGTAAGAAAGAGGTCGCCAGCACCGCTCAGACCCAAAAAGGTCTCATCTTTGGCTCCAAAAAACTTGCCAAACCGATCCATCTCCACCAGACCTCTGGCCAAAAGTGCCGCCCGTGCATTGTTGCCAAGCTGCAATCCATCACTTATCCCGCTGGCAATCGCTATGACGTTTTTGTAGGCTCCGGCGATCTCGGCACCGATCACGTCATCGCTGGTATAAGCTTTCATGAAATTAGGAAAGGCTTCGGCATAACGTTTGGCCAAATCCTCGTTGTGACTGCTTACCACCACGGCGGTAGGCAAGCCCTTGCGCACCTCTTTGGCGAAAGAGGGTCCCGAGAGCACCGCCAAATGTTGGGATGGAACATACTCCTCCAGGATCTGATTGAGAAATTTTCCAGTTTGTATATCGATCCCTTTGGAGGCGAGCAAAACTTTGTGATGTTTGGCCAAAGGGTGCTCGGCAAGCCAAGGCCTGATCACTTGAGCCGGGAGGACGAGGACCAGATACTCGCACTCGAGTACCTTTTCGAGGGTGGTAAATCCCGGCAGATCATGATAATGGCGCGATGTGATGAGTACTTCGTTTTTTTGCGAAAGGGCGAAATCCAACGCACTTCCCCACTGGCCCGCTCCGATGATTCCTATTTTCATACCCTCACTCCCAGAAGTTTTTTGAAGTTGTCGATATCCTCTTTTTTCCCTACCACTACCAAAACGTCACCAGCATCGATCTTGTGGTTGATGCCTCTGGTGACGAAGATAAATCTGTTGCCAAGTTCTCTGTCCACCAGACCTATCACGATGATTTTATATTTTTTGGAAAATGCGATATCTTTGATGTTTACACCATCCAAGAACGAACCCTTTGGTATCTCGATCTCTTCGAACACTATCGATTTGTCCTTGAAGAGTATCTCGTCGATCGCTTCTGCTACGGCCGGCTTTTCGACGATATAGTAGAGTCTGTTGGCCGCTGCCACCATCGTGTCAATGACTCTGTCGGCACCGGCAAGGCGGAGTTTACGTTCTGTCTCTTTGGATTCGCATATGGCGATGATAGGAATATGGCGAAAAAGGGATTTGAATGTGATGGTAAGATAGATATTTTTCTCCTCCTCATCAAAAGCGCAGAAAATATGCGTAAAGTCGTGATCGAGTATCAGATCGGTCAACTGGGCGTCGTCTTCGATATCTATCACGTAAAGATCTTCAAATCCATCCTTCGAAGCGATCTTGAGCTCCTCTTTGCTCGGGGCGGCTATAGCCACCTTGTGTCCATCCAGAGCCAGATTTTTGGCTATCTGTTCGCCATAGCGTCCAAATCCGAAGAGCAAAATCTTATGCTTTTTTGCCATATTTGAGACTACTTTCTATTACTTGTGATTTGAAATTGGCGATACTCACCGTATATCCCATGACGATCAAGATATCCCCAGCTTCGAGCCGCAGATCTTCATCTGGATTGAATATGAATTTATGATAGAACTTTTCACCAGGAAGGCTCTGTTCTATCTTTACGATACCCAACAATATGAGCTTGTATCTGTCAAAATCGATCTCTTTGAGCCTTTTGCCCTCCAAAAAGGAGCCTTTGATCACCTCTACCTGCTCACACAAAGCGTTTTTGCGAGCGATCAAGATGTCGTTGATCGCCTCGATGGCGATAGGCTCGTCGATGATCTTGGCAGCAAAAAAGCCGGCTGTGATGTAGGGTGAGATGATATAATCCGCACCGGCAAGCTTGAGTTTTTTGTGGGTATTTGGATCTACGGCGTTGGAGATGATGAAGCACTTTTTACTAAAACTTCGTATGTTTAGGCAGATGTAGATATTGTGCATATCGGTCTGGGTAAGTGCCATCACCGCTTTGACATGATCGAAGTTGATATGGCGAAAAGCATCGGCTTGGGTGGCATCTTCACAAATTGCAAGATATCCTTCGGCCAATGCACGCTCCACTACCGAAGGATCGTTGTCGATAACAAGAAAATCTATCCCCTCTCTTTTGAACCGTTTGGCCAAAAGCTGGGCCATATGGGTAAATCCACAGATCACATAGTAGTTGTCCAGCTTCTTGGCCGTATGGATGATACGATTTTCTCTGATCTCATCGAGTTTTTCGCTAAAAGCGGAGACGATGATGGAGGTGGCAAAGGAGATCAATCCCACACCCACGAGTATGATGATCATGGTGATGGTACGCCCCTCATGGGTCACTGGAGAAATATCACCATATCCCACCGTCGAGATCGTAACCAACGCCCAGTAAAAAGCGTCATAAAGGGTATTGATATGAGGATTTTGGTGTTCTTCGAATACATAGATACTGATACCAGAGACCAGTATCGTAAAAGCCACCAGCATCAATAGAGTGAAAAGCTCGATCTTTTTGGACGCGAGAACCTGAAAAAAGTGGGAGATGTTTTGAGAATAGCGTAAAAGTTTGAATACTCGAAATAGTACAAATATACGCAAAATCCTAAGCTCACGATAGCTTGGAAGGATTGCTAAAAGATCGATAATGGCCAGTGGAGAGAAAATGTATTCGAGCTTTTTTTTGATTATCTCTTTGAGTACACGTTTGGTATCGAAAGGGCGCTCCAAAAAAAGAGACTCTTCATATTCGGCGATGATGATCTTGTGTACATCGTTGTATACCCATAGGCGAAGCAGATACTCTATGATGAACACGCCCGTGACAAAATAGACATCGTAGTAGTAGAGCCACTTGGATATGGGAGTCTTGACCTCTTCGATGATAATAGCCACACTGCTTAGGATCAAAAAGATCATGAAATAATCGAAATATTTTTTATAAGGGTAGTCGTCGTTTTCCAAGAGGTTGCGAAAGAACCTCTTGATACGCTGATAGCGCAGCGAATTATCGATCAAAAAGGCGAGGTCGACAAGAAGCTGTGAGAATTTCAAGAAAGCTTCTTCCTCAACAGTTCATTGACAAGCTTTGGATCGGCTTTGCCTTGGCTGGCTTTCATCACTTGACCAACGAAAAAGCCAAACAGCTTCTCCTTTCCAGCCTTGTATTGCTCCACCTTATCCGCATTGGCAGCCAAAATCTCGTCTATCAAGGGCTCAAGAGCCGAAGCGTCGCTGATCTGCTTAAGACCCAGCTTTTCGATCGCTTCGTCCACATCAATATCGTGCTCCATCAAGTAGTCCAGCACATCCTTGGCCGCTTTCCCACTGATAGTTTTATCTTCGATACGCTGTACCAATTTTGCCAGCTTTGCACTATCTACTGGACTTTGGGTGATATCGAGCCCAGCTTTGTTGAGGCGTGCTGCCAGCTCCACCGTCAGCCACGTCACGGCATTCTTGGCTTCCACTCCCGTGCGCATCATCTCTTCGAAAAACTGGGCCGTCTCTTTTGAACCCGCTATGAGAGCCGCATCATAGGGCTTGATACCATACTCTTCTATGAAGCGATCTCTTTTTTGGTCGGGAAGCTCCGGGATATTCTTGGTCTCTTCAAAAAAGTGATCAGGTATCACAAGAGGCGGAAGATCTGGATCTGGAAAATAGCGATAGTCCGCACTCTCCTCTTTGCCTCTCATGCTACGCGTCACACCTTTTTGGGTATCGAAAAGCCTGGTCTCCTGGACCACCTCCTCTTCGTAGAGTCCATCCTCCCAAGCCTCGATATGGCGTTGGACTTCATAGTCGATGGCTCGCTGAATAAATCGAAAGGAGTTGAGGTTTTTAATCTCCACTCTGGTATAAAGCTTCTCTTCTCCTTTTGGTCGGATAGAGACGTTTGCGTCGCAGCGAAAAGAGCCCTCTTGCATGTTGGCATCGCTGATATCAAGATAGCGTACGATGGCATGGAGCTTTTTGAGATACTGCACCGCCTCTTCGCTACTACGTAGGTCCGGTTCGCTTACGATCTCCAGTAGCGGAGTACCCGCTCGGTTGAGATCCACTTTACTGATATCGCCTTCGTGGATGTTTTTGCCAGCATCCTCCTCCAGATGGGCTCGGGTGATACCGATACGCCGTTTGGAGCCATCCTCTTTGTCGATAAAAAGGTGACCATTCTCCACGATAGGGATCTCGAACTGACTGATCTGATACCCTTTAGGAAGATCTGGATAGAAGTAGTTTTTACGGTTGAAGATCGATTTTTCGTTGATGGTGGCTTCCACCGCCCATCCAAACATCATCGCTTTTTTTACAGCCTCTTCATTGATGACCGGCAAGGCTCCGGGAAGCCCAAGACAGGTGGGACAGGTATTTTTGTTCTGTTCCTGGGCAAAACTCGTGGGGCAAGAGCAAAACATCTTCGTCTTTGTATTGAGCTGTACATGGACCTCAAGACCGATGACCACTTCGAACTGCATCCGATTCCTTTTGATTTTTTTCTGATTTTACTTAAAGTTCTATAAAAAGGTCATTAAAGTCAGTGTGCGAAATATCGAATGGAGGCAAATCCGGCCGCTTTGGTGCGAAGGGTAGAGTCTATTTGCCTTTTACCCACAATGCCTCCCAATGCTATGATAGGAAATCTGGATCGCCTGATAGTTTTTCGAAGGAGCTTTATTCCTTTGGGGCGGCCTTTGCCAGGTGTGGCGAATATGGGACTAAAAGTCGCCATATCGGCTCCGAGCCTTTTGGCCAAAAGAATCTCTTCTATCGTATGGGTACTCACCACTACAAAAAGTCCAGCCCTTTTGGCCAAAGGGATCGAAAGGAGTCGATCGGATGGCAAATGGACTCCAAAAAAGCGAAACCGCCTGGCAAGATCGATATGGGAGTGTAGAAGCACTCTTTGGCCAAACCGTCTTCTTAGCCACAAAGCCATCGATCGAGAAAATCTCTCTTTTTCTCTGTAGAGAATGAAAGTAGGATCATGTCGCCGTACGGCTCGCAAAAGTCGGGTTTTGAACCTAATGGGATGGGAGGAGTAAAAAGAGCTGTCGGTAATGAGATATCTGATCCTACTCATAGAGCCTTTTTTCGATCTCTTGGAGGATCTGGGTCTGCTCTTTGAGCTCTTTGAGCTTTTCGATCTGGATATTGGCCATCTCCAGCAAAACGATCAAAAAGAGCCAGAAGCATGCGGCGAGCAAAGAGAGGGAAATCGCCGAGAAAAAAGAGATTTTATAAAAAGAGAGAAATATAAGAGCCACACTGAGCCCCAAAAGGGCCCAGAGGACTCCGAGCAAAAAGCTGATAACAATCTCTAACCAAGAGCGTTTCATACGACTACAAAGACTCTTCGTGCAGTAAAACCGCTCCAGCCAGATAGACGTAGGTCAGTATCATGAAGATGAAAGTCTGCAAAAAGGCGCTAAAGAGCAAAAGTGCAAAACCCGGCAAAGGAATGATCCAAGGAGCCAACATCAAAAGCACCCACAAAAACAGATCGTCCCCTTTGATGTTTCCAAAGAGTCGGAAAGAAAGAGAGATGATCCGAGAGATATGGGAGACCACTTCGATAGGAAACATCAAAGGCGCCAAGATCTTCACGGGTCCGGCGAAGTGGGCGATATACTCTTTGATACCGTTTTTTCTGATACCTTCGAAGTTGTAGTAGATGAAGACGATGAGCGCCAACGTGAGCGTGAAGTTGATATTGCCAGAAGGAGATTCGAAGCCTGGGATGATCCCCAAGATGTTGGCGACGAAAATGAAAAGACCCAACGTGGCGATGAGAGGCAGGTACTTCTTGGCGTAGCTCTCGCCGATCACATCTCTCCCCATAGCGATGACACCCTCCAGATAGGCTTCCAGTACGTTTTGGCACCCGGATGGGACGATACGAAGCGATCTGGTGGCAAGTTTTGCCATCGCAAGGACGATAATCGCCGCCAACAAGGTATGGGCGATGAAAATGAAAGCGTGGTTGTGGGATATTGCTCCAAAAAAGGTAAAAATTCCCTCCATCATTTCTCCTGTGCATTGATTTGGACTAATTTTACAAAAACATTCCTTAAGATCAGACTAAACCCTCCTGTCCAAGCCGATAGAGCGCAAAATCGTAACGAACGGGATCTTGGGGATCGAAAGAGCGCAAAGCCTCGGTCAGCTCCAAAGCCGCTTGCAGATCATAGCGCTTTCTTTGCAAAAGTCCTATCTTCCTGGAGATGTGGAAGGTATGGGTATCGAGGGGAATGAGGAGATCTTTTTTGTCCACTCCTCTCCACAGCCCCATATCGATATGGTCATCTCTGACCATCCAGCGCAAAAACATGTTCCAGCGCTTGAGGGGCGAAGCTCCTTTGGGTGAGCCATCTGGTACGGACCCCAGCAAAAAATCGTACCCATAAGATCGGTATGGGTTGAGTGAACGCAAATGGGTGATCAGCTCCCTAAGTCCATCCAGCACATCGCACTCCTTTTTATACCCTTTTAAAAAAATCTCCTCGAGATTCTCGGCTCTTTTGAGGGTGAGGAAGATGTTGGCCACATCTTGTGGCTTTTGGAATCGATAGTAGGCTGTCAGCCTCGCTATTCGCTCATCTTTCGCCTCCAAGAGATCAAAATCGAGACGCTCCAAAAAAGAGACAATCGCTTTGGCGTTGCCATAGGCGAACAGAGCGCAAAGAAGAGCGATTTTTGGATCGTTATGCTTTTTGGCCACTATCACGGGATCGGGCTTTTGCAGTTCTTCAGGTCTATTACGCCTGGCAGCCTCTTTATCGAGCAGCTCTTTGAGATTCACAGTCTAAAATGCTCTCCCAAGTAGTACTTTTTGACCAGAGGATCGGCTGCCACTTCATCGCTTCTTCCTTTGGCCAAAATCTCTCCATCTTTGAGCACATAGGCCCGATCACACACACTGAGGGTCTCTCGGACGTTGTGGTCGGTGATGAGCACGCCGATACCGGAGTCTTTGAGCTGGGTGATGATATGCTGGATATCGGTCACAGCAATGGGATCGACACCCGCAAAGGGCTCGTCGAGCAGCAAAAATTTAGGCTTGATCACCAACGCTCTGGCGATCTCGCAGCGCCTTCTCTCCCCGCCGCTGAGCTCTCGACCTTTTCTGTGACGCACGGGCTCGATATTGAAAAGCTCCAACAGCTCCTCTACGACCCTCTCTCGCTCCTGCCGCTTTTTGATACCGGCCTCAGCGGCGATATAGAGGTTCTCCTCGACTGTGAGCTCCTTGAAGACACTGGACTCTTGAGGGAGATATCCGATCCCCTTTTTCGCTTTTTTGTGTAGAGGCAGATCGGTGATATCCTCCTCGTCCATCACCACTTCACCTTCACTGGGTGGCACCAGTCCACAGATCATATAAAAAGTAGTGGTCTTGCCCGCTCCGTTGGGCCCAAGCAGCCCCACCACTTCGCCGCTTTGTACCTCCAGATCCACTCCTTTGACGATCGGACGGCCTTTGATGATTTTTTTGAGATTTTTGGCTTTTAGTCTATGCATCGATACTCTCTTTTGTCTCCCTTTGGAGCGATGAGCACTTTGAGAAAAGAAAGTCCCATCCCACGCAGCCACTCCTCCAGCTCTTCACCCCACTCTATAAAGTGCCACC
This sequence comes from Campylobacterales bacterium, assembly GCA_027002625.1. Classification (GTDB taxonomy): domain Bacteria; phylum Campylobacterota; class Campylobacteria; order Campylobacterales; family Nitratiruptoraceae; genus Nitratiruptor. The sequence continues at coordinate 1,901 of JALWZJ010000189.1, read as the reverse complement.
CCTCTTTAGCCAGCTCCTCGAAAAGCCCAAGCTCCATAAACTTCTGTACTCCCACATTATAAAGATCGTAGTGGTGGATCTTTTGGCCATAGATCTGCTGGATCGAAAAGGTGGGCGAACTCACCCCCTCCTCACCCATGCTTTTTGCAAAAGCTTTGACCAGAGTGGTTTTGCCAGCACCCAAAGGACCTTGGAGCAAGATGATCGATCTGCCACTTTTTTTGATACACTCCACTACTTTGTCCAGATCGTTTAGTCCTGCCTCAATGACCACCTGCGAGCTCCCGTGAAGTGGCGATGATATGATCGAGCTTCTTCCCAGCCACTCCGCTGTCGATCGCTTCGGCCGCCATCTCGATCCCCTCTTGTAGAGTTTTGGTCTTGCCATCGGCCATCAAGGCCGCAGCGGCGTTGAGCAGCACCATATCTCGCTTGGGGCCTTTTAGTTCTCCTCTTAATATCCCTTCGGTGATCTTGGCGTTATGCTTCGCATCACCCCCCGCCAAATCTTCGAAGGCGCATCTGGCCAGTCCCGCCTCTTCGGGCGTGATGGTGAAGTACTCGATCCTTCCATCTTCCAGCCATGCAGCGTATGTAGGTGCACTGAGGCTGATCTCGTCCATCCCGTCTTCGCTCGAGACCACCATCGCCCGCTCGGCTCCAAGATCTCGCAAGGCTTCGGCCATTTTTGGTACGAAGGATTTGTCGAACACTCCCAAAAGATACTTCCTCGCTCCTGCGGGATTGGTCAATGGGCCAAGGAGGTTGAAGATGGTGCGATGGGGGATGCTTTTTCGTATGGGCATGATGTGAGCCATCACGGGATGGTGCTCTTTGGCGAAGATAAAGCAAAAGCCACACTCTTTTAGCATCTTGACTTGCGCTTCAGGGGAGAGATCGAGAGTGATACCAAGAGCCTCCAGCATATCGGCACTGCCGCTTTTACTGGTAACGCTTCTATTGCCATGTTTGGCTACATAGCTGCCAAGAGAGGGTAGAAGCAACGCTACGGTACTGGAGACGTTGAAGCTGCCGCTTTTGTCTCCACCTGTGCCCACCACGTCGATGAGCTCTTTTTGAAGCTCTGGTGGGATCGGTAGCTTGATAGAGTGGCTACGCATCACTCTGGCGGCCTCGGCGATCTGCTGGGCGCTCTCCCCTTTTTGATAGAGCTCTACCAGCAACTCTTTGGCCTCCTGAGGACTCAACTCGTTGGCAAACAGCTTTTCAAACATCACACCTCCTTAACATACTCCTCCATTCTCGCTTTTGGCACATTTTTTGTCGTCGGGATCTGGAGCACTTTGTAGCGTTTTTCACCTTTGAGATACTTTATCGTGATGACATCTCCCACTTTGACCTCTTTGCTCGCCTTGGCCAGCACGTCGTTGAGGAGCACCACTTCGTTTTTGATCATATCTTGGGCGACGGAGCGCCGCTTGACGATATTGACCGCATTCATGAATTTATCGATACGCACTCTTCAAACTCCAAAAGTTTTCGTTTGATTTTTAGTCCTCCATTATACCCACCAAGCCCATTTTTGGCAATGATTCGATGGCACGGTACCAAAATCATATAGGGGTTGGAGCGCATCAAAGCGCCCACTGCCCTGGCAGCCTGTGAATTGCCGGCTTTTTTTGCAATCTCGCCATATGTGGCACAGCTACCAAAAGGGATCGCCATCACAGCCTTTCGCACATCGGCGGCAAAGGGGCTCTTTGGTGGCAACAAAGGGATAGATGGCTCAAGCGGCTCTTTGGCCAAATAGCTCTCCAGCCACTCTTTTGTCTGCTCGGTTATTCGGTTGGCTCTTACAGCCTTCACCACACCTAAAGAGATCCCAAGCAGATACTCCTCACTCGCCCAAAACCGAACCGGCCCCAAAAAGCTCTCTATCC
>JALWZJ010000188.1 GCA_027002625.1 Campylobacterales bacterium | reverse complement strand
ACGCTGCTCGAAGCGCTGTTGCAGATAAAAAAGAGAGACCGCACTCTCGTTTTCGACTATATGTGTCGAAGTGGAGTGTGTGGTAGCTGTGCGGTACGAGTGGATGGCAAGGAGGTACTATCTTGTAAGCATACTCCAAAAGATGGGGAGTATGTGGAGCCTTTGAGTGTGGTGGATGTGATCAGGGACCTTTCGGTGCGATTGGAGGATGCTTTTGCGACTCTGGAGCGCTCCAAAGCCTATCCAATCAAAATACAAAAAGTGGCGATGAGCGAGGAGGATGAGCGCCTCATCGAGCGTCAAAGCGACTGTATCCTTTGTAGCAGTTGTTTTAGCAGCTGTCCAGTCTATGAGAGCAACGAGGCTTTCCTCGGCCCCTTCGCCCTCTCTCGTGTGTGGCGCTATGTGGCGGACAAAAGAGAAGAGGCCAAAAAGGAGCATATCGACGCAGTAGTGCAAAACGGTATCTGGGACTGTACGCTGTGTGGCAACTGCACCGAGGTCTGCCCCCAAGGGATCGATCCTAAAAGCGACATCATGATGCTTCAGAGCAAAGCTGTACAGTTTGGCCATCAAAACCCCAATCTAAGCGGCTTTGGAAGCTTCGGATTGGAGTTTTGATGGATAGACGAGAATACAATATAGAGCTCTTTTCGGCCGTACCGAAATTTATCATAGAAGATATCAACAGATATGGTAAGATCGTCAACTTCCACAAAAATATGCCGGCGATGAGTATGGAGGATACGCTACACTACTTCTACTTCATCATCGATGGCCGCATCAAAGTCTATCAGTTCAATTTCGAGACCACTAAAGAGCAGACCATCAAGATCCTCACAAGAGGGGATATGTTCGATGTGGTGGTGCTATTGGACGACAAGCCCCACGAGGTGCTCACCCACGCCTACGAAGATACCAAGGCTCTTCGTGTGCCTTTGGAGAGGGTCAAGAACTGGATAGAGACCAATCCCGAATTTCGCAAACTCTTCTTTCACTACGTGGCGGCCCAGATGAGAAGTCTGGAGGAGCTGGCTACCGATTTGAGCCTGCACGACACCTCTACCAGATTTATCAAGCTACTACTCAAAAACTTCGATCCAGATTCGGCCAAACTCAGACTCATCCACGATCTGCCACACGAAGAGATCGCCTCTTTGATAGGTACTGTGCGCCATGTGGTCAACCGCCACATCCAAGAGCTCAAGCGCGACGGGAGCTTGGAGGTGGAGCGCAAAAAGCTCAAGCTCAAAAACATCTCCAAGCTTTTGGATCGATTGCAACTAAAGTAGCAGCTCTATTTAACCTTTTGCACTAAAATCATATCAACCAAAAAAATAAAGGAGGTTGAGTATGAAAAAACTGCTCGTTAGTTTCGTCGCTGCTGGACTGCTTGTCAGTGGTGCGTTCGCTTCGGCTGCCAGTAAGGCAGAGTCGAATAAAGCGGTAGCCGAGGCGAAAGCCAAGGTACAAAAAGAGCAAAAAGAGGTCAAGATCGTCCAAGAGGCGGTAGAGGCCGTGGCACTGACCAACAAGGTGCTCGCAGAGCTGGACAAAGGCAACAAGGATCAAGCGATCAAGGATCTGGAGAAGGCTATCGGAAAGCTTGAGGTGGTACTCAGTGCTCCAAACGCTCCAGCACTCATCCCTATCGATAGCGCTATCGAAGTGGTGGATTTTCCAGGAAGTCTCGAAGATATCAAGACCGGTATCATCACGGCCAAGGCGCTGCTGGCCCAAAACAAGATCCAGCAAGCCAGGCTCATTCTCGATACTCTAAGAAGCGAGATCGTGCTCAAAGTGATCAATCTGCCCTTGGCATCCTATCCGGCCGCTTTGAAACTGGCTGCGAAATTTTTGCATGAAAACAGAGTCCAAGAGGCCAAATCGGTACTGGCTCAAGCGTTGGCTACGTTTGTGGAAGTGGATATGATCACGCCACTGCCTCTTATCGAAGCGATCCATCTGGTAGAGGTGGCGCAAGATTTGGCCAAAAAGGACAAGAAAAAGGCGCTGGAGATGCTAGATGAAGCGAAGCTGAGCCTCAAGAAAGCGGAAGCTTTGGGCTATACCAGCGATTCGGACATCACCTACAAATCTCTTGAAGAGATGATAGAAAAGGTAGAAAAAGAGATCAAAGGCAAAAACGAAGCGGAAAAACTCTTTGAAGAGCTACTCGAAAAACTCAAAGAGTTCAAAGAAAAAGCGATAAAAACGCTCAACAAATAAGAGGAGGTAGATATGGCAGTAATGGGATTTCATCATCTTGAAGAGCTATTTCGCAGAGGTGCGAGTCTTGATATCAAAAAAGGTCATGCAAAAGATGTGACGGATATCGTGGAGCAAAAGCTCTACGATCTGCTACTGATGGGACAAAAGGCGGCCAAATACAACGGTCGAGACGTGATCTGGAAATACGATCTACCCATCACCAAAGGGCTCGAAGAGACGATCAACGAGTTCAAAAAGCTTGAGCAAGAGGTGGAGGTCAAAGATATTTTGGAGCGTCTGGCTACCTATCCACCACTTTTGGAGCTCGAAGTGGAGCTTGAGAAGAGTCTACCTGAGATCGTTGGTGGTTTGACACTGGTTTTGGCCCGTATCATGAAAAAGATCGATGAAGAGAACCGTGCCGTAAGTCACGAGCTCATCGAGCGGGCCAAAGGGATCATGGACCTGACACTATAGGAGGATACGATGGTCGGATATCAAAATTTTATAAAAGACAAGGAGCTTCTGGAAAATTTTCAGAAGCACTCCAAAATTGCAGGTGTGATTTTTATTCTGTTGGGGCTGGTTGGGATATTTTATCCCGTGATCATGTCCTTGGCCACCGCTTACTTTGTGGCATGGCTCTTTATCTTTAGTGGATTGTTGATCGGGATCCATACCTACAAAACCGACAAGAAAGATTGGCTTGGATGGCTCAAAGCCTT
>JALWZJ010000187.1 GCA_027002625.1 Campylobacterales bacterium | reverse complement strand
CGATGGAGCTTCTTCAAAGGCTCCGGCCCAGCCGCCACGCCACCGAAGCTTTTAAGAGGAGTGCCTGCAGGTCTTATCCTGGAGTAGTCGAAGCGATAAAAAGGTCCACCTTTGGTGTAGCTCTCCAGCAAAAGCCGCACCGAGCGCACCCATCCCTCTTTGGAGTCCTCGATCACATAGAGCTTGGGACTCGATTTGTCCGGCATAATAGCCTTGCCATCCCAAGCTGTATTGAATCCCACACCAGCTCCCACCATCAACATATCCATCGCCCAATCTGCCGAATTGGCCAGATCGGAGGTGTCCACCGCCGCGCAGTTGTACAAAGCCGCGCTTCCTCTTTCATAGATATAATCTGTCCCCATGATCCAAAGACCCCGACCTGGCGGGAGCCACTTGAGACTATGCATAGATAGGGCGAACTCTTTTGCAAATTGCTGATGCCACTCCTCATCCCATGGAAGATTGTGCAACAAAGCGTGGTTTTTACGGATGGAGAAGATCCCCTCCGTCACTCGTATCACCACATCGCTCCAACTCTCGTTGGAGCCATCGGCTTTGAGTCTGCTGTAACTTCTATAAAAGACCACTTCGCTAAAAAGCCCAAATCCGAACTTCGTGGGGCGACTCTCAAGCTCCTTTTTGGTCGAGTGTGCTAAAATAAATCTGTGTTTGACTTTCATGGCCTCTCCTTGATTATGAATTATAAGAGAAAAAGGCAAAAGTGTGAATAAAAGGGTCTGGATCTATATAATCGTAGCTTATCTTTTCTCGCTACTCTCTCGCTATTTGCTCTACTTTTTGGCCAAAAGCCATCCGGAGTTTATCTATGGTGGTCATGTGATCGCTTTGTGGACGGCCGATGCGGGGCTGTATGGGAGCTATGCCAAGCAGCTGCTATCAGGACATCATCTAATGCTTAACAGTGAGACGGCTCCTGGCTTTTTGATCTACTGGGTGGTGCGTCTTACACATCTCGATATCGAGACTGTGATGTTTGTCTTGCCGGCGTTTCTGGCCTCTTTGATCGTGGTGCCTATCATTTTGATCATGAAGGAATTTCAAAAGCCAGAAATTGGCTTTTGGGCTGCTTTGGCGGCATCGATCGGGATGAACTACTACTTCCGTACCCATATGGGGTACACCGATACCGATATGCTCAACTTCGTTCTTTTTTTCTTCATTCTTTGGGCACTGATCGCTTTGGCGGTGCGAAGGGTGATCTGGTATGGGGTCGCAGCAGCGCTTTTGGGGACGTTGTTTATGCTTTGGTACCACTCGGCCAAGCCACTTCTTTTTGGGCTTTGGGGCTTTTTTGTGCTCTATCTTTTGATTTTCGATAGAAAAAATGTGCCTGCTCTTTTGGGAGGGGTGCTGCTGCTTATCCCGCTGCTGCCTATCTCTTTTGGGCTTCAAGTGGCTGCTATTGTGATATTAGGAGTGGCTTTTTGGATTATCGAGTGCCGCTGGCAGATCGATTATAGATACCTTTTGGGTCTGTTCTTGGTGGTGGCGATCGCTGGGGGAGTGTATGGATACAAGCATGGAGCGCTGGATAGGGCGCTCCACTACATCAACAAGGCCCAGGAGTATCGACTCCAAGACAAGAGCCAACATACCATCGAACTCTCCACCACCCTCAAAACGGTGGCGGAGGCCAGAGGTATCACACCAAGTCAGCTCTTTACTTACAGTGCCGGCAATATTGGGATCTTTTTGCTTGGAGTGGGAGGCTTACTACTTTTGACATGGCGAAAAAAGGAGGCGGTGCTTTTGTGGCTGCCGCTGATTATCGGTATTGCCTCGCTCAAGGCCGGTGTTCGCTTCACTACCTTCGCCGTCCCGGTGCTGAGTATCGGTTTTGTCTACCTTTTTTACGAGCTCTCTTTGAAAGTACGCCACTCCCTTTTGGCCAAAGCCAGTTTCTATCTGCCCTCTCTGGGGCTGGTGGTCTACTATCTTTATATCCTCAACACCTACAACCATATGCTCTCACCCTTTTTCAAGCGAGGGGAGCTGGCCGATATCCATAAGCAGCTCAACACTCCTTCCAAAGGCTACATCCTCACCTGGTGGGATTATGGCTGGCCGTTGTGGTACTACACCAACAAGCGTACTCTCATCGACAACGGCAAGCACCAATACGACAACTACATCGTGGCCAAAACGCTTTTTGCCTTCGATCAGGATTTTGTGGCCAGGTTCGATCGCTTCTTCGTGGAGACCTACGACCGGATATATCCTTGGGCGGTACTACCCTATGTGCTTAAAAAGTACGATTTTGTCACATTAATCAGAGGGCTTTACAATGGGACCTTGGAGCTTCCTCCAAAGAAGAACGAGATCTACTACTATTTCGATGACAAGATCCTCGATAAACTGCCTGTGATCGAGAATTTTTCACGCCTCAAAGGCGAAAAGCCAAAGGGATTTGTCTGGGTGGATAGGCTTCGGGTTTTGGATGGTAAAAGAGGGATCTTGCAAGGGAGCGCTCTTTCAATTAACCTTCGTACGGGAGAGCTACGGGCAAATCAAGGCAAAGATGTGATAGGTACACTCTACCTCCATGACGGAAAGAGAGTGACACACGCTCTACGGTATAGAAAAAACGACTATAGCGTCATCGTCTACAAAAATCGCTATATCATAGGCTTTTATCGCTATATCAACAGCTTCTTCGCCCAGGCTTTCTTCTTCAACAATCTCGATAAAAATCTTTTCGAGACCTTGGCGTACGACGAAGATGCCAAGATCTTTCGTCTACGCTAAAGGCTTTGCACGAAGCGCTCTATCCTGGAGATCCCCTCCTTGATAGTATCCAGATCGGTAGCGAAGCTAAATCGAAAATACCCATCGCTTCCAAATCCAGCGCCCGGTACTACCGCCACACCGACGCTCTCCAAAAGCTCTTTAGCAAATTTCATGCTGTCTGGCTCTATCTTTTGGTGGTTGACGAAAAGATAGAAGGCTCCATCGGGGCTAAGGACCGATAGGCCATCGATGGCGTTGAATCTTTCTACTGCCTCGTCTCGTCGCTTTTCGAAAGCTTGTCGCATTTGCTCGATAATTGGATCGATGGTGCCGTCAAGTCCGGGAATAGCCGCCTTTTGGGTGATGGAGCAGACATTGGATGTACTTTGGCTTTGGAGCTTTTTCATAGCCTTGATGAGCTCCACATCAGGGCAGGCCAGATAGCCAAAGCGCCATCCAGTCATCGCCGCCGATTTGCTTAGACCATTGATGGTGAGAGTGCGGCGGTACATATCTTCGCTGATGCTGGCCGTGCTGGTAAATGTGGTGCCGCCATAGACCAGTTTTTCGTACATCTCGTCGCTGGCTACCCACACATCTGTACCCTCCAGCACTTTGGCCAAAGCTTCGAGCTCCTCTTTGGTGTAGACGGCTCCTGTGGGATTGGAGGGTGAGGTGAGGATGAGGAGCTTGGTTTTTGGTGTGATGGCGCTTTGGAGCTGCTGGGGTGTGATCTTGAAGCCGCTCTCTTCGGTGGTCGGGATGATGACCGGTTTGCCACCGGCGTATTTGACGAGCTCTGGGTAGGTGACCCAGTAGGGAGCTGGGATGATCACCTCATCCCCCTCATCGACGAGGGCTTGGGTGAGGTTGAAAAGGCTCTGCTTGGCGCCGTTGCTGGCAATGACATGCTCAGGCTTATACTCCAAGCCATTGTCACGCTTGAGCTTTCCGATGATCGCCTCTTTGAGTTCTGGTATGCCGTCTACTGCGGTATATTTGGTAAAACCCTCATCGATCGCTCTTTTGGCCGCTTCCTTGATAGGCTCGGGGGTGTCGAAGTCGGGTTCGCCTGCGGAGAAGCTAAGCACATCTTTGCCGCTCGCTTTGAGCTCTCTTGCCAAAGAGGTGATGGCTATAGTGAGAGATTCGCTGAGTGTGTTGATTCGTCGTGATAGCATATCAATCCTTTAATTTCATCGATTTGAGAAATTCTTGGTATATTGTATCCAATTCCTCCTCTTTTTTGAGAAGGTTCTTGTCACCGCTCATGTAGGCGTGCTCCAGTAGAGCAAAGCGTTTGAGCAGATATTCGAAGAGCTCCTTGTCGATATCTGGTAGCTTGTCGTGGCTGAGCCGTCCTCGATCGAGCCCTTTGCGCACCACACGTGCGGGGATCCCTACGGCGGTGCACTCATCCGGCACATCCTTGACCACCACGGAGTTGGCACCGATCTTGGCGTTTTTGCCGACGACGATGTTGCCAAGTACCTTGGCTCCAGCTCCAATCACCGCTCCTTCTTTGATGGTGGGGTGGCGTTTGCCGTGGCTCAGACTCACACCTCCCAGGGTCACTTGCTGATATATCGTCACATCGTCTCCCACCTCAGCCGTCTCTCCGATGACCACTCCTATGCCATGGTCTATAAAGACCCTACGACCGATCGTGGCGGCTGGATGGATGTCGATACCGGTAAAGATCTGGTTGAGCCCCATGAGCATCCTGGCCATTACTTTAAAGCCTCTTTTGTAGAGGCGATTGGCGATGCGGTACCAAAAGATACTCCACACCCCTGGATAGTTGGTCAGAAGCTCCAACTTTGAGTGGATAGCGGGATCTCGCTCCCAGACGATCGAAAAGTCCTCTTTGATCTGCGCAAAAAAGGAGATCTTACTCATCACTCTCCTTTTTTGGCGAGATTTTGAGGTAGTTGTTGTCGTGCAAAAGCATACCAAGGATCTCCAGGAGCTTCTCTTTCTCTTTGCACTCGCTTTGGGCGATGAGCTGTTTGAGGTTGGCTTGGATCTCGTTGATATCGTAGTCCATATCGTAGAGGATATCGAGGATGCTTTGGGACTCCACCATATTCTCGAGTCTATACCCATCTTCGTCGAAATGGACCGTTACTTCGGTAGGGTGGGTGAAGAGGTTGTGCTTCATGCCAAGGATCTCTTGATACGCACCCACCAAAAAAAAGCCTAAAAAGTACTCCTCTTTGCTCAGATCCACATCGTGCAAAAAGAGTGGGTAGTCTACATTGAAGTCGATCTCCCCGTCGCTATCGCAAGTGATATCCCATAGTGAGGCGCTGCGGGTGGGGCGCTGATCGAGGCGATCCAGGGGCATGACGGGAAAGCGCTGTCCAAGTCCCCAAAAGTCGGGTAGACTCTGAAACAAAGAGAAGTTGAGCAAGTAGCGCTCCTGGACCCTGTCTTGGATCTTTTTGAGCTCAAAACGGTCTTTATCCTTGGTCAGCTCGATCGCCTTTTTAATGATGAGATGCACCAAGATCTCGGTATTGCTGCGATCTTGCAAGTCGATATAGCCAAGATCGAAGAGGGTGAGCAAAGACTCCATATGATCCAAAGAGTCGTGGAAATATTCGATGGCGTTGGATGGATTGATAGATTTATAGAGGTCATAGAGCTCTTGGATGAGGGGCGGATTGTTCTTTTTGAGCCTGAGCCCCTTTTCGGTGTACTCTTGGCTAAAGAGCTCCAGCACTGGCGCTATGAGCACCGCATGGCTGGCGGCGATGAAACGGCCGGACTCGGTGAAGATGTTTGGCTCTTGGACCCCTTTTTGGGTGGCGATCTCTTTAAGCAAGAAGACTACGTCGTTGGTGAACTCGGTGATGGTGTAGTTGCGGTTGTGGACATGCTCGTGCTGGGAGTACTCCACGGCCAGACCGCCGCCAAGATTGATGTTGTTGAGGTTTTTGGCACCCATCTTTTTGAGCTCGGCATAGATGTTACCAGCCTCTCTAAGAGCCTTTTTGACTGGATTGATCTCGCTGATCTGACTGCCGATATGGAAGTGGATCATGGTGAATTTGTCGATGAGATCATGCTTTTTGAGCAGCTCCACCGCTTCGAGAAGTTCAGTAGAGGTGAGGCCGAATTTGGAGTTGATCCCGCCACTTTTGGCCCAGATGCCGATACCGGAGCTGTGCAGACGGATACGAAGCCCTATGTTTGGTATAGGGTCTTTGTACTCTTTGGCAGCTTCGATGATATTGTGCAGCTCCCCGAGTCCTTCGATGGTGAGTGTGGTGTCGTAGCCCATCTTGGCGGCGATGAAGCCAAGGGTGATCATTCCCTTGTCTTTGAAGCCGTTGACGGTGATAGGGGCGTTTTTGTTGTTGTAGGCCATAGCGATGATGAGCTCGGCCTTACTGCCCGCTTCCAGGCCGTAGTTGTATTTTTTGCCGATTTGCGTGAGGCTGGAGACGAAGTTGGGGAACTGGTTTACTTTGAGAGGAAAGACGGCGTGAAAACGCCCTTTGTAATCGAAGCTCTCGATTGCCCTGTTGAACTCGCTAAAGAGAGTGTCGATCTGCTTGTTTATCAGATGAGGAAAACGCAGCAGTATTGGGCCTCTGATCCCCGTGGCTCTGATCTTTTGGGTGATCTCCAAAAGTGAAGGTTTGGAGGCGTGGTTGATTTTGACCACGCCATCTTCTATGATGAAATCATCATTGGACCAGATATGGATACCGTAGTTGTTCATCAAAGCTCCAAAAAGCAGGGGATATCGATGGTGCTCTCGCTCTTTTTCTCCAGGTCTTTGATCCAGATAGTGTTTTGCTTCAGTTCCTCCTCCCCGATGATGGCGGCATATTTGGCGTTATGACGATCGGCGCTTTTGAGGTGGGCTTTGAGGCTTTTGGGTTTGTACTCGAGGAAGACCTTGGCGGTTTTTCGCTTTTTAGTAGCCAGATCGAAAGCGAGATCCAATGCCTCTGGATCCAGCACACCGATATAGATCCCCTCTCTTGAGGGCACCTCATCTGGCAAAAGATCCAATATCCGCTCGATGCCTATGGCAAAGCCTACGGCAGGGGTCGCTCTGCCTCCAAGAAGTTCCACCAGATTGTCGTATCGTCCGCCACCCGCTACGGCGTTTTGGGCTCCAAGCTCGGTACTCACAAACTCGAAGGCGGTGCGGGTGTAGTAGTCCAGACCTCGTACCAGATGCTCGTCGATCTCAAAATACACACCTTCATTTCTCAAAAGCTCTTGGAGTTTATCAAACTCCCTTTGGCATTCACTACATAGGTGGTTCAAAAGTTTTGGAGCCTCCTTGTAGATCTCTTGGCAGTGAGGATTTTTGCAATCGAGTGTCCGGATAGGATTGAGATCGCGCCTTCGTTTGCAGTCGTCGCATATATCCTCGTGACTTTGCAAGAACTCCACCAGCTTTTGGCGATAGGGAGGCAGGCATGTAGGGCATCCAAGGGAGTTGATTTTGAGGGTGTAGCCGATCTTAAAGTGATCGAGGATCTCTTTGGCCAAAAGGATGATAGCCGCATCTTCGTAGACGCTGGGCTCTCCGAAGCTCTCTACACCAAACTGGTGAAACTGGCGAAATCGCCCCTTTTGGGGCCGCTCGTAGCGAAACATGGACCCATAGTAGTAAAAGCGGTGCACACCCCCCTTTTTGTCCAGTTTGTGCTCGATGAAGCTTCTAACCACCGAGGCGGTCCCTTCGGGGCGCAGTACCACGTCGTTGCCGCCTTTGTCGATGAATTGATACATCTCCTTGCCTACGATATCGCTGCTCTCTCCCACACTTCGTCGAAAGAGCGCCGTCTCCTCCAAAAGGGGTGTTTCGATATAGTCGAAGCTGTAGTTTTGTGCCAGCTTCGAAGCTGCTTGGATAAATCGCAGATATTTGTGGCTAAGAGGCGGGAGGATATCTTTCATCCCTCTAAGGGCTTTGATGCTCATCGATCTCCTTTATAAAATCTACAATATCGTGAAATATTTTTTGTTTTGGCAAAGAGGCGTCTATGATGAGGTAGGGGAGGGAGGAGCTCTCCACCAGCTCTTTCATGATCTGTTGTACTTTCAAAAGATACTCCACGCCTCTTTTTTCTATGGTATCGAGCTCTTGGGTTGGCATACGACGCAACAGCTCCTCTTGTGAGAGCAGCAGCAACACGATGCCACTTGGCTCGATATTTTGCATAGCAAGTTCGTTGAGCTCTTTTAGCTTCGCAATAGGCAAGCCACTCTTGATATGGGCGTATGCGATACCGGAGATAAAGCCGCGATCGCTGAAGATGAGCTTGTCCAAGTTTGGCTCGATCACCTTTTGGATATGCTCTGCTCTATCGGCCAAAAAGAGAAATATCTCGGCCAGGGGAGTGGGAGTGTCTTGGAGTACGAGTGCTCTGATCTTTTGGCCAAGAGGTGTGCCACCTGGCTCTTTGGTAAAAATCGCATCCTTGAATTTTTGGCGAAGTAGCTCTATTTGGGTACTCTTGCCCGCTCTGTCGATCCCTTCGAGTATGATATACATCAGTGCCGCTCCAACATGGCCAGAATGCTTTGGGGTACGAGATGGGAGACGTCACCACGATATTTGAGGATCGCTCGCACCACCGAGGAGCTGATAAAGGCGTTTTGAAGACTTGGCATAAGATAGAGTGTCTCGATGGAGCTATCGAGCGATTGGTTGGCATATCCCATCTGCAGCTCGTACTCGAAGTCGCTCACGGCTCGAAGGCCTCGGATGATGACAGAGGCCTTTTGCTGGTGGCAAAAGTTGACGAGTAGTGTGTCGAAGGCTTCGATGGTGACATTGGGGAGGTGACTCGTGGCTCTTTTGGCCATCTCCACGCGGGTAGTTAGATCGAACATCGGGCCTTTTTCTTTGGATGCGGCGACGGCTACCACCACCTCTTCGAAGATCTTGGCGGCTCTGGTAATGATATCCATATGGCCGTTGGTGATAGGATCGAAAGTCCCTGGATAGATTACTTTTGTTTTCATTGCCATCTTTTGTAGAGATTGTGCTCGATACCCAATAGATCGAACCACTTCCCGATGATGAAATCCTCCATCTCCTCGATACTTTTGGGGTCGCTATAGTAGCCCAAAACAGGTGGCGCTATTATAACATTTAATTGTGAAAGCTTGGCCATATGCTCCAAAGCAATAGGACTAAAAGGCAGCTCTCTGGGAGCGAGAAGCAGAGTTTTACGCTCTTTTATTATCACACTGGCGGCTCTTGTGGTGAGATTGTCGGCTATGCCTACGGCGATTTTGGCCAAAGTGTTCATGGAGCAGGGCGTCACCATCATCGCATCCACACCGTAGCTTCCACTTGCCGGTCCCTCCCAGATCGCTTCGTCGCTCAGGATGTTTTCCTCTTTTTCCAGCACCACTCGAGCGTTTTTGGTCAAAATCAGATATTTTTGGATCGATGGAGGGAGCTTTTTGTAGGCCTTGAGACCAAGCTGGGCTCCACTGGCTCCCGTGACGGCTATGACTACTTTCAATTTTATCGCTTTTTCAATCTTTTTTCATATAATTATAACGAAAAAGGAGGAGAGGGTTGCATATCAATCAATATAGTGTATCGGTGATGGAGATCACGATAGAAGACGAGGAGGAGTTCATACGCTTTCTCAAGCCAAAGCTTCCTCTTTTGAAAGATTATCTACTCAACATCAAAGGCGAGATCACTCCAAAAATCGAAAAATTTTTGGATCTCAACAACATTCAGTATACGAAAAATCTAAAAATTTCGCAGATTCGCCGTGCGAAGAGGCAAAAAAGCGATGTGGAGGTGTACGATCGCGTTATTCGTAGTGGTGAAGAGATCGATACCCAAAACAGTGTGCTCTGTCTTAAAAAGGTCAACGACGGCTCGTTGATCCGCACCGCATCCAATTTTATAGCCATCGGGCGTGTGGATGGGACCATAGAGGCCAACGGAGATTTTCTCATTTTCGAGAAGGGTCCCAAAGGCAAGATCATCTTCCATAATAGAGTGTTGGAGAGTTTTATCGATGGCAAGACCTACAAAGTCCACTTGGACCAAGACGAGATCGTAATAG
>JALWZJ010000186.1:6483-9887 GCA_027002625.1 Campylobacterales bacterium | reverse complement strand
ACGACCTGGCAAGTGGAAAAGACAAAGCGATCATCAACTCCTTCTTGGCCGATCAGGAGAGCTTGAAGCTACTCAAGCAGACCGAGGGGATCGAAGACGAGAACGATCTGGCGGCTATTCGTATCTACAAGGTGATGCGACCTGGCGAGCCTGTGACCAAAGAGACTGCCAAAGCTTTTATTAAGCAGCTCTTTTTCGATCCGGAGCGCTACGACATCACCCGTGTCGGACGAATGAAGATGAACCATAAGCTGGGTCTACAAGTCCCAGAGTATGTGACGGTACTGACAAGTGAAGATATCATCAAGACGGTCCAGTATCTCATCAAAGTCAAAAACGGCCAAGGCCGTATCGATGATAGGGATCACCTGGGCAATAGACGAATCCGTGCCATCGGTGAGCTTTTGGCCAACGAACTGCATGCGGGGCTTGTGAAGATGCAAAAGGCGATCAAGGACAAGATGACCACCATCAGTGGTAATCTTGACGATCTTATGCCCCACGATCTGATCAACTCCAAGATGATCACCAATACTGTGCTCGAGTTCTTCTCCAGTGGTCAGCTCTCCCAGTTTATGGACCAGACCAACCCACTGAGCGAAATTACCCATAAAAGACGACTTTCCGCTTTGGGTGAGGGGGGACTCATCAAAGAGCGAGCGGGCTTTGAGGTACGTGACGTGCACCCCACCCACTATGGACGTATCTGTCCCATCGAGACACCGGAGGGCCAAAACATTGGTCTGATCAATACCCTCTCCACCTATGCCAAGGTCAACGATCTGGGCTTTATCGAAGCGGCCTACAAGGTGGTCAAAGATGGCAAGATCACCGATGAGATCGTCTATCTCACAGCCGCTCAAGAAGAGGGCAAGATCATAGCACCGGCCAACACCGAGATCATCGAGGGCAACGAGATCAAGGGTGACTATGTGGAGGCGAGAAAAGATGGAGAGATCATCCTTGTAGAAAAGAGCAAAGTGGAGCTGATCGACCTGACCCCTCGAATGGTCGTGGGTGTGGCAGCAAGCCTCATTCCCTTTTTGGAGCACGATGACGCCAACCGAGCACTCATGGGATCGAACATGCAGCGCCAGGCCGTACCACTGCTTCGCACCGAAGCGCCGATGGTAGGAACGGGAATGGAAAAAGTGGTAGCACGAGATGCCTGGGAGTCCATCAGAGCCAAACGAAGCGGGGTAGTCGAAAAGATCGATAGCCAAAATATCTATATATTGGGCGAGGATGAAAATGGTGCCTATATCGATCACTATCAGCTCCAAAAAAATCTACGTACCAACCAAAACACCTGCTTCACCCAAAAGCCGATCGTCAAAAAGGGCGACTATGTAGAAGCGGGTCAGGTGATCACCGACGGTCCCAATATGGACAATGCGGAGCTGGCTCTTGGGAAAAATATGCTGGTAGCCTTCATGCCATGGAACGGCTACAACTTCGAGGATGCGATCGTCGTGAGTGAGCGGATCTTGCGAGATGACGAATTTACCTCCGTACATATCTATGAAAAAGAGGTAGAAGCCAGAGAGCTCAAGCATGGTGTAGAAGAGATCACACGAGATATTCCCAATGTCCGAGAAGAGGAGATTATGCATCTTGACGAGAGCGGTATCGTCAAGATCGGCACTTATGTCAAGCCCGGTATGATCTTGGTAGGAAAAGTCTCTCCAAAAGGTGAAGTGCGCCCAAGTCCCGAAGAGCGACTACTTCGTGCGATTTTTGGTGAAAAAGCTGGCCATGTGGTCAACAAATCCCTCTACTGCCCACAATCGATCGAAGGAGTGGTGGTAGATGTGAAGATCTTCACCAAAAAAGGGTACGAAAAAGACGCAAGAACCATTCGAGCCTACGAAGAAGAGAAAGAGCGGCTTTCAAAAGAACATCACGACAAGCTTTTGATGATCGACAGAGAAGAGATGCTTCGCATCATCTCACTTCTTTCCAACGCTCCACTCGAGAAAGATGCGAAGATCAAGGACAAAGAGTTCAAGGCAGGCGAGAAGATCTCCAAAGAGGAGCTAAGCTCCATCAACAGGTTCGCCCTCAACGCTCTTGTCAAGTCCTATTCGCCAGAGATTCAGAAAAAATACAACGCCATCAAGACCCATTTCCAAAACGAGAAGCGTAAGCTGACCGAAGAGCACGAGGAGAAGCTCTCCATTTTGGAAAAAGAGGATATCTTGCCAAGCGGTGTGGTGAAATTGGTCAAAGTCTTCATCGCCACCAAGAGAAAACTAAAAATCGGTGACAAGATGGCGGGACGTCACGGAAACAAGGGTATCGTCTCTACCATCGTACCAGAGATCGATATGCCCTATACCAAAGATGGGCGAATCGTCGATATCGTCCTCAACCCCCTTGGGGTTCCATCGCGTATGAATATCGGGCAGATTTTGGAGGTACATCTGGGCCTTGTGGGTAAAAAGCTTGGAGAGCAGATCCAAGAGATCTTCGAAGCCAAACGGGCCGATTTCATCCAAGAGCTAAGAGCCAAGATGATAGAGATCGCTAGTGTGGCCAAACTAATGAACGCCAAAGAGGCGATCGAGAAGATGAGTGACGAGGAGCTGATCAAGTACGCAAGAGACTGGAGCAAAGGCGTCAAATTCGCCACTCCAGTTTTTGAGGGTGTCACGGCCGAGGAGTTCGAAAAACTCTACGAGATGGCCAAGATGGATATCGATGGCAAGACGGAGCTTTACGATGGACGTACCGGAGAAAAATTTAAAGAGCGGGTCAATGTGGGCTATATGTATATGCTCAAGCTCCATCACCTCGTAGACGAGAAAGTCCACGCCAGAAGCACCGGACCATACTCTTTGGTCACCCAGCAGCCAGTGGGTGGTAAAGCCCTCTTTGGTGGTCAAAGATTTGGTGAGATGGAGGTGTGGGCTCTCGAAGCGCATGGAGCCGCTCATACACTCAAAGAGATGCTCACCATCAAGTCCGACGATGTAGAGGGGCGAGTGGCTGCCTACAAGGCGATCACGAAAGGCGAGCCGATTCCACGACCGGGAATTCCAGAGACACTGTTCGTATTGACAAAAGAGCTTCAATCCCTTGGAATAGACGTAGAAATTTTAGATGAGGAAAAAAACGATGAAGAAACTGGTACCAATTGAAATCGGTGAAGAGAAAAGACCAAAAGATATCAAGGCGATTCAGTTTCGACTGGCGAGTCCTGAAAAGATCCTTTCATGGTCCCATGGCGAAGTAAAAAAGCCGGAGACCATCAATTACCGTACATTAAAGCCAGAGAGAGACGGGCTTTTTTGCGCCAAGATCTTTGGTCCTATCAAAGATTACGAGTGTCTTTGCGGTAAGTACAAAAAAATGCGCTACAAAGGGGTGGTGTGTGAGAAGTGTGGTGTAGAGGTGACCACGAG
>JALWZJ010000186.1:0-6473 GCA_027002625.1 Campylobacterales bacterium | reverse complement strand
ATTTTGAAAAGAAAAACCCGGTCAAAAAGTACGATGTACTCAACGAAGAGCAGTATCAGCAGCTGATCCAGCACTTTGGTGATACGGGATTTGATGCGAGAATGGGTGGTGAAGTGGTCAAGGAGCTTTTGGAGGAGTTCGATCTTGTGGAGACCTTCGAACAGCTCAAAGAGGAGATGAAGCAGACAAATTCCGAGGCGAAGAGAAAGACCATCGTCAAACGCCTCAAAGTGATTGAGAGTTTCCTCAACAGCGGGAATAGACCAGAGTGGATGATGCTCACCGTCATTCCGGTCCTCCCACCAGATCTTCGACCTCTCGTAGCTTTGGATGGTGGAAAGTTTGCCGTCAGCGATGTCAACGACCTCTATCGCCGAGTCATCAATAGAAACCAGCGTCTTAAAAGACTTATGGAACTCGATGCTCCCGAGATCATCGTACGAAACGAAAAGCGGATGCTTCAAGAGGCGGTGGACGCCCTCATCGACAACGGACGACGAGGCAACGCCGTCAAAGGGGCGAACAAGCGACCTTTGAAATCTTTGAGCGAGATCATCAAAGGAAAGCAGGGACGATTTCGACAAAACCTTCTTGGAAAACGGGTGGACTTCTCCGGCCGGTCCGTCATCGTCGTAGGACCGAATCTGAGAATGGATCAGTGTGGGCTTCCAAAACTGATGGCGCTGGAGCTTTTCAAACCCCACCTTTTGGCCAAACTGGAAGAAAAGGGGTATGTGACTACCCTCAAACAGGCCAAGAAGATGATCGAAAACAGAGAAAACGTGGTATGGGAGTGTCTGCAAGAGATCGTGGAGGAGTATCCGGTGATGCTCAACCGAGCGCCTACGCTGCACAAACTCTCCATCCAGGCTTTCCATCCGGTCCTTATCGATGGTAAAGCGATCCAGCTCCATCCACTTGTCTGTTCGGCTTTCAACGCCGACTTCGACGGGGACCAGATGGCGGTGCACGTGCCACTTACCGAAGAGGCGATCGCTGAGTGTAAGATCTTGATGCTTAGCTCCATGAACATCTTGCTTCCAGCTTCTGGTCGCGCCATCACCGTACCTACACAAGATATGGTACTTGGGATCTACTATCTTTCCAAAGAGAAAGAGGATGCCAAGGGAAGCAACAAGCTCTTTGCCGATATCAAAGAGATCGAGATCGCTTTGGAGTCGGGCTATCTCGATCTCAATGCCAAGATCAGGACCAAAGTGGACAATCAGGTGATCTACACCACAGCCGGGCGACTGATCATCAAATCGATCCTTCCCGATTTCGTTCCGGTCAATCTATGGAACAAGGTGCTGAAGAAGAAAGATATCGCCACATTGGTCGATTATGTCTTCAAGCATGGTGGACCGAAAATCACGGCGGAGTTTTTGGACAACCTCAAAGAGCTTGGATTTAAATACTCCACCATCACCGGTATCTCCATCAGTGCATACGACATCAAGGTGCCAGAATCCAAAAAGCGGCTCATCGAAGAGGCGAAGAAGAAGGTCAAAGAGATCCAGCAGCAGTTCCAGGCGGGGCTTCTTACAGAGCAGGAGCGCTACAACAAGATCATCGACATCTGGACCGATACCTCCAATGCCGTGGCCAAAGAGATGATGGAGCTGATGAAAAAGGATAAAGATGGTTTCAACTCCGTCTATATGATGGCCGATTCGGGTGCGAGGGGTAGTGCGGCTCAGATCAGACAGCTTGCCGGTATGCGAGGACTTATGGCCAAGCCAGATGGTACCATCATCGAAACCCCCATCATCTCCAACTTCAAAGAGGGTCTGAATGTCCTTGAATACTTCATCTCTACCCACGGTGCGAGAAAAGGTCTGGCGGATACGGCACTCAAAACGGCGAACGCCGGATATCTGACCAGAAAATTGGTGGATGTGGCACAAAACGTCAAAGTGACCATCGAGGATTGTGGTACCCACGAAGGGGTGGAGATCACCGATATTTCGGTAGGAAACGAGTTGATCGAGCCGTTGGAAGATAGGATTTTTGGTCGTGTGCTGGCTCAAGATGTGATCGATCCAGTGACCAACGAGATCCTTTATACCGAAGGGACACTTCTGGATGAGGAGAAGACCAAGCGAATCGTAGAAGCGGGTATCAAAGCGGTCACGATCCGTACACCGATCACCTGTAAAGCCGAAAAGGGAGTATGCGCCAAGTGTTATGGCCTCAACATGGCAGAGGGTAAACTGGTCAAACCTGGTGAAGCGGTAGGTATCATCGCGGCTCAGTCTATTGGTGAGCCTGGAACTCAGCTGACACTGCGTACTTTCCACGTAGGTGGAACGGCGAGCAGGAGTGCCGAAGAGCGCCAAGTAGTGGCCACAAAAGAGGGCTTCATCCGCTACTACAACCTCAAAACCTATGAAACCGAGGATGGCAAGATCATCGTGGCCAACAGACGAAATGCCGGTGTACTCCTGGTAGAGCCCAAGATCAAGGCTCTTTTTGAAGGGGAACTCGACATCAAGCAGATCCACGACGAGATCTTGATCACTCTTAGCAACGGCGAAGAGAAGGTTCGCTACGCATTCAAGAAAAACGACTTCGCCAAACCAAACGAGCTGGCGGGAGTGAGTGGAAAGATCGAAGGAAAGCTCTACTTGCCATACAAGAGTGGCCAAAGAGTGGCGGAGGGCGAGAGTATCGTGGAGCTGATCAAAGAGGGTTGGAGCGTACCAAATCGAATTCCCTACGCGGCGGAGCTCAAAGTCAAAGATGGCGCACCGGTAACCCAAAAGATCGTCAGTGGCGCGAAGGGACAGGTGAAATTTTACAAACTCAAAGGCGACCATCTCGAGCGCTTCAAAGATATCAAGAAGGGCGAAAAGGTGGAAGAGAAAGGTCTTTTTGCCGTAGTGGCCGATGAAGAGGGACGAGAGGCGGCCAGACACTATATCGCCAGAGGCTCCATCATCGAGGTGGAAGATAATCAAGAGGTCCAAAAAGATACTCTCATCGCCTCTCCGGCCAAGTCCGACAAGACCATTATCGCCGAGTGGGATCCCTACTCCATCCCAATTATCGCCGAAAAAGAGGGAACGGTCACTTTCGAGGATATTATCCCGGGTGTGACTGCGGTGGAGCAGGTGGATGAATTTACTGGAGAGAGCAGGCTTACCATCAACGAGCACATCCCCGCCGAATACAAACCGGCTATCGTGCTCGCACCCAGAGATGGGAGTGACGTGATCCGCTACGTTCTCGAGCCCAAAACCGCCATCTACGTCCAAAGCGGTCAAGAGGTGAAGCTGGCGCAAATTTTGGCCAAAACTCCAAAAGCTGCGGCGAAATCGAAGGATATCACCGGGGGTCTTCCAAGAGTGAGCGAGCTTTTCGAGGCACGCCGTCCAAAAGATCCGGCAGTGGTGGCCGAGATAGATGGAGTGGTGAGCTTTGGCAAACCAAGCCGTGGAAAGCAGCGCATCATCATCACCTCAGACACGGGACAGACGGTAGAGTACCTAATCGACAAGAAACGCCAGGTCCTGGTGCACAACGGAGAGTTTGTCCACGCAGGGGAGCGCCTCACCGATGGAACGATCAGTGGACACGATATCTTGCGAACGCTTGGAGAGAAGGCACTGATGTACTATATGGTGAGCGAGATCCAGCAAGTATATCGCCGCCAAGGGGTGAATATCTCCGATAAGCATATCGAGATCATCGTCTCCCAGATGCTTCGCCAAGTCAAGATCATCGATAGCGGGGATACCAAGTTTATTCCAGGTGATTTAGTGAGCAAAAAAGAGTTTAGAAAAGAGAACGAACGAGTGCTTCGCCTCGGTGGTCAACCCGCCATCGCCGAACCGGTCCTTGTGGGAATCACCCGAGCGGCTGTGAGCTCGGATTCGGTGATCAGTGCCGCTTCGTTCCAAGATACCACCAAAGTACTCACCGAAGCGAGTATCAGTGCGAAAGTGGATTATCTCGAAGATCTCAAAGAAAACGTGATTATCGGTCGACTCATCCCGGTAGGAACGGGTCTGTACCGCGATCAAAAGATCGAGGTGGAGCCTGTGGAGGAGTGATCCTCCATAAAGCTTATAAAATAATTAATTTAAGCTAATTATAATAGTAGTTTAAATATAATTAGCCACTAATTTTGAAGAAAGGAAGCGAACGTGCCAACTATCAACCAACTGGTAAGAAGAGAGAGAAAAAAGGTGATCAAAAAATCCAAATCACCCGCTCTTGTAAAATGCCCACAAAGACGAGGGGTTTGTACCAGAGTCTATACGACGACACCGAAAAAACCGAACTCCGCACTTCGAAAAGTCGCGAAGGTACGCCTCACCAGCGGCTACGAAGTGATCAGTTACATTCCTGGTGAAGGTCACAACCTTCAAGAGCACTCTATCGTGCTTGTGAGAGGAGGCCGGGTAAAAGACTTGCCAGGTGTGAAATATCACATCATCCGAGGCGCACTCGATACAGCCGGTGTGGCCAACAGGAAAAAGTCTCGATCCAAATACGGAACGAAGAAACCCAAATCTTAAAATAACAACAAGTGAGAAATTAAAGCAATTTAATAGCTCACTTATAGCCACAGGCAGGGCTAATACTGCTTGAGTAAATTTATTTGAAGGAGCTAAGAGTGAGAAGAAGAAGAGCGCCAGTACGAGAGGTGATGCCTGATCCGATCTACGGCAGTAAAGTCGTGACGAAATTTATCAATAAATTGATGTGGGATGGAAAGAAGAGCGTAGCTCAAGAGATCTTTTACAGCGCACTCAAAATGATCGAAGAAAAGGACAAAGAGTCCAAAGGTATCGACGTTTTCAACGAAGCGATAGAGAACGTCAAGCCTTTGCTCGAAGTCAAAAGTAGACGGGTTGGTGGTGCCACTTACCAGGTGCCGGTTGAGGTACGTCCAGTGCGGCAGCAATCTTTGGCGATTCGATGGATCGTGGATGCTGCGAGAAACAGAAACGAGCGAACGATGGCGGAACGACTCGCCAACGAGCTTTTGGATGCGGCGAACAAACGGGGTGCTGCGTACAAGAAAAAAGAAGATACCTATAAAATGGCAGAAGCCAACAAAGCTTTCGCCCACTACCGATGGTAAGCGAATCGTTTCGATCTTCCAAAGAGCAAGAGTCCTTCTCTTGTCTCTTTTCTTCGCTACAATTACACAGTAAATTCATCAATCGAATCAAAGGATAAGAAATGGCAAGAAAGACACCTATAGACAAGGTACGAAATATCGGTATCGCCGCCCACATCGACGCTGGGAAGACGACGACCACCGAGAGGATTTTGTACTATACGGGAATCTCCCATAAAATCGGTGAGGTGCACGAGGGTGCAGCCACCATGGACTGGATGGAGCAAGAAAAAGAGCGGGGTATTACGATCACCTCCGCTGCGACCACATGTTTTTGGAAAGGTCACCAGATCAACATCATCGATACCCCAGGACACGTGGACTTCACCATAGAAGTTGAGCGATCGATGAGGGTTTTGGATGGTGCAGTGGCCGTCTTTTGTGCGGTTGGTGGCGTACAGCCCCAGTCCGAAACTGTTTGGCGACAGGCCAACAAATACCATGTACCACGAATCGTTTTCGTCAACAAGATGGACAGAATCGGTGCCGATTTTTACAACGTGGAAAATCAGATTAGAGAGCGACTCAAAGCAAACCCTGTCCCTATCCAGATTCCAATCGGCGCTGAAGACAATTTTAGAGGAGTCGTGGATCTTGTGGAGATGAAAGGGATCGTTTGGGACGACGAGACTATGGGTGCGAAGTATGAGGTGATCGATATCCCAGAAGAGCTCAAAGAGAAGGCCCAGGAGTATAGAGAGAAATTGATCGAAGCGGTAGCCGAAACCGACGAGGAGCTCTTGGAGAAATATCTCGGCGGTGAAGAGCTTACTACTGAAGAGATCAAAAAAGGTATCAAAAAGGGTACCTTGGATATGACGATCACTCCGATGCTGTGTGGAAGCGCTTTCAAAAACAAAGGGGTGCAGACACTTCTCGATGCGGTGGTAGACTATCTACCGGCACCTACCGAAGTGACATGGATCAAAGGTATCGATCCAAAGACTGGTGAAGAGGTCTCTATCGAGCCAACAGACGAGGGCCCATTCGCAGCACTCGCATTCAAGATTATGACAGACCCGTTTGTTGGACAGCTCTCCTTTATCCGTGTCTATCGTGGCCAGATCAGTAGTGGTAGCTACGTGCTCAACTCTACCAAGGAGAAGAAAGAGCGTGTAGGACGACTACTCAAAATGCACGCCAACAAACGTGAGGAGATCAAAGAGCTTCCAGCTGGCGAGATCGGTGCAGTGGTAGGTCTAAAATATACATTGACCGGAGATACCTTGTGTGACGAAAACCATCCGGTGATTCTTGAGAAGATGGAGTTCCCAGAGCCAGTTATTAGCGTAGCTGTGGAGCCAAAGACGAAAGCGGACCAAGAGAAGATGGCGACAGCTCT
>JALWZJ010000185.1 GCA_027002625.1 Campylobacterales bacterium | reverse complement strand
TTTGGTACAATTGGGCAAAATTTTTTGGCTTAAAGGTTACTTAAATGAGCGACACGACCAAATACGATCCCCAAAAAATAGAGCAGCAATTTTACCAAATCTGGGAGAGCCGCGGATATTTCGAGACAGATGGCAACAAAAAGATCCAAAACGGGCAGACCTTTTGTATCATGATGCCGCCTCCAAACGTGACAGGACGGCTCCATATCGGCCACGCCCTGACCTTTACCCTCCAAGATATCATGGTACGCTACAAACGAATGGATGGGTATGAGACCTTATGGCAGCCAGGCACCGACCATGCCGGTATCGCTACCCAAAACGTTGTGGAAAAGCAGCTTTTGGCCAAAGGGATCAAAAAAGAGGATATCGGCAGAGAGAAGTTTTTGGAATATGTGTGGAAGTGGAAAGAAGAATCTGGCAACGCCATCGTCACACAGCTGCGCCTTTTGGGTGTGAGTCCAGCATGGAGTAGAGAGCGCTTTACGATGGACGAGGGGCTCAAAAACGCCGTACGAGAGGCTTTCGTACGACTCTACGACGAAGGGCTCATCGTCAAAGGCAACTATCTGGTCAACTG
Source organism: Campylobacterales bacterium (assembly GCA_027002625.1). Taxonomy (GTDB): domain Bacteria; phylum Campylobacterota; class Campylobacteria; order Campylobacterales; family Nitratiruptoraceae; genus Nitratiruptor. The sequence continues at coordinate 2,402 of JALWZJ010000185.1, read as the reverse complement.
GTGCACCCACGATGGAGCGCTTAGCGACATCGAGGTGGAGTACGAAGAAAAAGAGGGAGCCCTCTACCACATTAGATATCCAATTGTCGGAAGTGACGAATATCTCGTGGTAGCCACCACCAGACCAGAGACCTACTTTGGCGATACCGCCGTGATGGTCAATCCAGAGGATGAGCGCTACAAACATCTGGTGGGCAAAAAGGTGCGCTTACCATTGATAAACAGAGAGATCCCCATCATTGCCGACGAGCATGTGGATATGGAGTTCGGTACGGGAGCGGTCAAGGTCACTCCAGCCCATGATCCAAACGACTACGAAGTGGGCAAGCGCCACAATCTACCCTTCATCACCATATTCGACGAAAAGGGTATCCTCAACGAAGAGGCTGGAGAGTTTGCCGGGATGGAGCGCCTGGAGGCAAGAGAAAAAATAGTGGAGAGACTCAAAGAAGAAGGGTTTATCGAAAAGATCGAACCCCACACCCACCAAGTAGGCCACTGCTACCGCTGCGGCAACGTAGTGGAGCCCTACATCTCCCCCCAGTGGTTCGTCAAGGCCGAGATCGCCAAGGAGGCGATAGAAAAAGCGAACAAGGGCGAGACCAAATTCTACCCACCTCAATGGCTCAACAACTTCAACGCCTGGATGAGGGAACTAAGAGACTGGTGTATCAGTAGGCAGCTGTGGTGGGGACACCGCATTCCAGTCTGGTACTGCAAAGCTTGCGGCCACGAGTGGGCCAGCAAAAAAGAAAAAGAGACCAAATGCCCCAAATGTGGTAGCACAGATATCTACCAAGACCCGGATGTCCTCGATACTTGGTTTAGCTCCTCTTTGTGGCCTTTTTCGACCCTTGGCTGGGGCAATGGCGAGTGGGGCAAGGGAATCAAATGGAACGAGGATGACTTGGAAAAATTCTACCCCAACGATCTACTCATCACCGGATTTGATATCCTCTTTTTCTGGGTGGCGCGGATGATGATGATGGGTGAGCACTTTTTGCACAAGCTTCCATTCAAAGATGTCTATCTGCATGCTCTGGTAAGAGACGAGCATGGACAGAAGATGAGCAAATCCAAAGGCAACGTGATCGATCCCATCGATACCATCAAAGAGTACAGCGCCGACGCTCTACGCTTCACCCTCGCAGCCCTCGCCGTCCAGGGACGAGACATCAGACTCTCGAAGGATCGCTTGGAGCTCTATCGCAATTTCACAAACAAACTCTACAACGCTGCCAGATTTTTGCAGATGCATCAAAAGCGCTTCGAGGATTTGGCCGATATCCAGATCACCACCGATCTTGGACGCTATATCAAAAGCCGCTTCGACCAAGCTACCAAAGAGGTGCGCCACAATCTCGACTCCTACCGCTTCAACGATGCGGCCACTACCTTGTATCGCTTCTTGTGGGGAGAGTTTTGCGACTGGGGAATCGAACTATCCAAAGCCAACAAAGAGAGCATCCCAGAACTTGGAGCGATATTCAAGGAGTCGATGAAGCTCTTGCACCCATTCATGCCTTTTATCACCGAGTATCTCTACCAAGAGCTGAGCGGCACGAGCTTGGAAAAGAGCGAGTCGATCATGATCCAGCCCTACCCCAAGGTAGCGGCAATCGATACCGAAATAGAAGAGAAGTTCGCTACTATCATCGATGCGGTGGTGACTTTGCGCCGAGCCAAAGCTCTTATCGATATGGCCAACAAAAAGATCCCCCTCGCCTACGTCAAAGCCGACCTTGACGATGCGGCTAAAAGCTATATCCAAAAATTGGCCAAAATAGAAAAGATCGAGACCACAAAGGAGCCGATCCAAAAGGCGGTAGCTGATATAGGAGAGAAAGTAGAGGTCTTCATCCCCCTCGAGGGCATCGATCTGACCCCTATCAAAAACCGCCTCACCAAACAAAAAACGAAGCTGGAAAAAGAGGTGATGAAGCTGCAAAAGATGCTGGGCAACGAAAACTTTATAAAAAACGCTCCCAAAGAGGTGGTGGAGCAAAACCAACAAGCACTCGAGGAGGCCAAAGAGAAACTGACAAAGATAGAAGAAGAGCTGGCCAGAGTGGAGGGGATCTAATTGTCTTTGAAAAAGCGCTACAACTTCACCACAAATCCCAAAAACGATATCCTCAGTGGCATGGTAGTGGCGGTGGCTCTGATCCCAGAAGCCATCGCATTCGCCCTCATCGCCGGACTCTCACCTCAAGTGGGCCTCTACACCGCTTTTATCCTTGGACTCGTCACGGCTCTCATCGGCGGCAAGCCTGGAATGATCAGCGGAGCCACGGGTGCCGTGGCTGTAGTACTGGTGGATCTCGTGCTTCAACATGGACCCGAATATATGTTTTGGGCAGCGGTACTGGCTGGTATCATCCAGATCCTCATAGGAGTCCTCA
>JALWZJ010000184.1 GCA_027002625.1 Campylobacterales bacterium | reverse complement strand
GGGATAGAGCGTGCGGTCCTTTCCAACACTTTTGCCAAAGATAGTTTTTTACCAGGCTTTTTCGTCAAGTTCATCAGGCTTGTCAGTCAACAAGAAGCGTTTATCAAAGCTTTCGAGGAGGCGGCTCCTACCAAATTCATCACCTACTATCGGCGTATGATGAAAGATCCTGTGGTGCAGGAAGTGAAAAGGATGGAACGGATCGCCATCGCCAATGCCCAAAAAGGTGGCTTTGGCGTCGATCCAGCCTATTGGTTCGACACTATCACCAAAAAGATAGATCTTCTTAAAAGAGTGGAGGATTTCATGGCCAAAAGGATTTTGGCCGATATCGATAGCAGTATCGCCACCAAAAAGCGAGAGCTTCTCATGATCACAGCACTCTCTATCGTGGGTATACTTTTTGCGCTTTTTATGGGCTACCTTATAGCCTACCGCAGTATCAACATCCCTATCCAGAAGATGAAGCGAACCTTGGAGAATATCGTCGAGACAAGAGATTTTTCCAGACATATGCAAATAAAGGGCAACGACGAGATCTCGGATATCGCTCAAAACGTGGACCGTCTCATCGATTTTTCCAAAGACGCCATCAAAAGCGCAAAAGAGGCCAATCACCACAATTCATCGGTAGCCAAGGAGCTCTTTTCCACCGTCAACGAAATAGGTGAGAATATGGAAAAAGAGGTCTATTTCGTCTCCAATACGGCAAACAGTGCTTTGAGGCTCAAAGGGCCTTTGGAAAACTCCACCACATTGATGGAAAACTCCCAGCAAGAGATCATTCAAGCCAACTCCCAACTCCAAAAGGCCAAGCGCTCTATCATCCAGCTTCTACAGATCGTCGAGCAAAGCTCCAACCAAGAGGCCGCCATCGTGCGAGAACTGCAAGATTTGGCCAAAATCACGGACAAAAGCAAAGAGGTGCTGGGACTGATAGAGGATATTTCGAATCAGACCGATCTTTTGGCCCTCAATGCGGCGATAGAGGCGGCAAGGGCCGGGGAGCATGGCAAAGGCTTTGCTGTGGTGGCGGATGAGGTGCGAGGATTGGCCGAGAAGTCCAGAAAATATGTGGATACGGTCTTCGAGACGATCACACAACTGATCAAAAAGATCGATATCGTAAACGAAAAAATATCCAAAAATGCCCAAAAGATCTCCCAACTATCCCAAGAGTCCAAGCCGATCGCTCACGATATGGAGCGGATCTCCAAGGTGATGAACGAGACGGTCCAAAGCTCCTCCAACGCCTCCCAAAGTATCAAAAAGATCATCGCGGATATCGAGCACATCATCGACGATGTGGACAAGATAAACGAGATCACCTCGATCAATGCAAGAAACGTAGAGGAGATAGCGCAAGCTACCGAAAATCTCTATCATCAAATCGAGAAACTCAATCAAAAACTGGACCGATATAGGACGTAAGATGAGGGAAGGGTGCATAGAGCGTATCACCGCTTTTCTCACCTCCACCACAGGCATCACATTCGATCGAAAAAAAGAGATGGTGGATCACAAACTAAAGGAGTTGATGCGAAAAAGCGCTATCGGTGAGTGTGAAGAGCTCTATTCACGTCTAATAGACAAAGAGGCGCTCTACTACGCTTTATTGGAGGAGTTGCTGGTTTCTCAAAGCTTCTTTTATAGAGAGAAGTCGGATATCGATCTATTGGTGCGGTTTTTGCAAAAAAGGAGTGGTATCTCCATCCTCTCCTTGCCCTGCGCCAATGGAGAGGAGCCCTACAGCATCGCTATTGAGTTGATGGAGCGAAAGATCGAAGATTTCGATATCTTGGCCATAGATCTCAATCCAAAAGCGATCGCAAAAGCAAAAAAAGGTCACTATGGAGCAAGGGATCTACGCAACGTTCCGTTCTCCATTTTGGCCAAATATTTCGATGAGGAGGAAGAGGGGTATCGGATCAAGGAGAATGTGAAAAAAAAAGTAGAGTTCGTCTGTGCCAATCTTTTTGAACAGAGCCAAGCTCCTTTCTCCTTCGATGCGATTTTTTGCAAAAATCTCTTTATCTATATGGACGATTCGCACAAAATGGAGGCTCTGGATATCTTCCATCGATGGCTCAAGGATGATGGATTGCTTTTTTTGAGCTTTTCCGACTATTTCAAAGCACACCCCTGTTTTGATAGAATTTCAAAAGAGTGTCGCTCAATCTATAAAAAAGTGGAGTGTGATGAAAAGAGCCGTCTGTATACTGAGTGGGGGGATGGATAGTAGCGTCGCCGCCTACATAGCCAAAAAAGAGGGGTACGATCTCATTGCCGTCCATTTCAACTATGGCCAACGCACCGAGGCCAAAGAGTTGGAGGCCTTTGGAAAGATCGCAAAAAGCCTCAATGCCAAAACATACGAGATCGATCTGCCTTTTTTCAAGCAGATCGGCGCTTCTGCACTGGTGGATGAGAGTATCGATGTCCCCACCGAGGGGATCAAGCCAGGGATTCCTGTCACCTACGTACCCTTTCGTAACGGGATATTTTTGAGTATCGCCGCAGCCATCGCCGAAAAAGAGGGGGCTGAAGCGATCTATATCGGAGTAGTGGAAGAGGATAGCAGCGGCTATCCCGATTGTCGCGAGGAGTTTATTCAAAAGATGCAAGAGGCGATCAACGCCGGTACCAAGCCAGAGACAAAAATCGAGATCAAAACGCCTCTGATTCATCTCAAAAAAGAGGATATCGTCACAGTGGGAGCAAAGCTTGGAGTGCCTTTGGAGCTTACATGGAGCTGCTATCAAAACAGCGACGAGGCGTGTGGTGTGTGCGACAGTTGCCGATTGCGCCTCAAAGGCTTCGAAAAAGCGGGACTAAAAGATCAGATCCCCTACCGATCATAGGCGAATTTTCGAGCTTTGGGGAGGGATCTGCTCCTTTTGATCGGGTGAGAGGATATGTAGATGTACGAACTTCTCGCTTTTATGTTTCAAAGCTTTGTTGAGATGATCGAAAAACTCCTTTTTTATCCGTCTGTGATCCCCTCGGCTCACAAGATAGAGCTCGATACTGCTGGTGCGCATCACTTCATAGGCTTCTAAATC
>JALWZJ010000183.1 GCA_027002625.1 Campylobacterales bacterium | reverse complement strand
GTGGAGGATCTGATCGCAGATCTCGATCAGGCGATGCGGGGTTAGCGCGAGAGCTTGATGCCAAAGAGGCGAAACTCCTTTTTGCCCTCGTAGTAGGGTTTCCACCAATTGATCATCAAGGGGACACTGATATTGAGCAAAAATGTGGCGAATATGAGTGTCTGAAACTGGGCCGTATCGAAGATATGGTTTTCGGTATAGGCGATATTGATGACGATGAAAGCCAGCTCCGCGCGTCCGAGCATCCCCACCCCTATCATCACCGAATCTGGCCAGCTGTATCTACCCGTAAACCTGGCAGCCAGTGCCGCCGAGAGGATCTGAAAAGAAAAGACAAGCAAGAACAGCACCAACACTTGCCACCATATGGTACTAAGTATATCAAAATCGAAGATGATTTTACTTCCTAAATTGACGAAGAAGATGGGTCCGAAGATGGTAAAGGCGATATGATCCATCACAAACTTGGATTCTTTGTAGATTTTGTCTGGACGGGGAGCATTCTCGAACAAAAAGTAGTCCTTTTTCATAAAAAGTCCGGCGATATAGGCTCCAATGGCTGGATGGAAACCAAAAAGATCGGCGATCGCTCCCATCGTCATCGCCACGAAGACCATCACCAAAGGGGTAAATTCTCCTCCATACATGATCAAAATCCTTTTGATACTGATAGGTACGAAGAGTTTGGTGAGATAGTAGTCGAGCTTTTGGAGCAACGAGGCGTTTGATGGCAGTTTGGGAGGGACACGCTCAGGAAATGCGAAAAGGCCGATGATGAGAGCTATGAGGAAAAAGATGACCACTTTGATGGAGATGATGGCGAGATTGGCAAAATCGATCGTCAATTCTCCATGGTTTTTAGAGGCATTGAGAGCGAGGGGTATGATGATCGCCACACCAATGAGTGAGAGGACATCGTCCACCACCGCCGCTGTCATGATTCCGGTGGCGGCTGTGGATTTGTGGAGGTTTTTGGCTTTGAGTGAGACCATCGTGAGGCTTACAGCCGTCGCCGTCATCGTCAAACCCCACAACAAAGCTACAGAATCACTGTATCCAAAGAGCTTCGCACTCAAAAAACCGGCGAGAAAAGGGAAAATCGCTCCAATGATAGCGATGCCCAGGCTTCTTCTTAGTCCATTCTTGAAATGCTCCAGATCTTCGTCGAAGCCCAAAGCGAACATGATAAAGACTATGCCCCACTCGCCAATATATTCAAGTACTTCGTGATGCTCTGGGATAAGTCCGAGATTGGCGAACAAGGAGCCAAAGATGATGAGCCACAGCACATCCACTGTCGCCGTCTTTTTGGCAAGAGCCTTGGAGAGAATGACGATACCAAGAATAAGGCTGCTGATGAGCCAAATATTTTGGTGGAGCATCTGCTCGATCATACAATTCCTTTTTTTATTTATAAGGATACAATAGCTTTTTGAGTATAATATCCCCAATTTTACCAAAGCAGGGTCAGCGATTGAAAATAGTTACGAAAAAGGCCAAGTTCACCAGTCCATTGTATCTGGAGAGTGGACGGATACTCGAGCCTTACGAGATAGCCTACGAAACATACGGTGAACTCAACGAAGACAAAAGCAACGTGGTGGTGGTCTGTCATGCTCTAAGTGGCTCTCATCATGCGGCCGGACGATACGAGGGGGATAGGAAGCCTGGCTGGTGGGATGCGCTCATAGGTGACGGCAAAGCGATCGATACCACCAAGTACTTCGTCATCTGTACCAATACTATCGGCAGCTGTTTTGGTTCCACGGGTCCTATGAGTCCTATGTATCCCAGTGACGAGCCCTACCGCTTCAAGTTTCCCGTCATTACGATCAAGGATATGGTCAAAGCCCAAAAAATCCTCTTTGCGAAGCTTGGCATCGATCAGGTCCATGCCGTAGTAGGGGGGAGTATGGGTGGGATGCAGGCTCTTCGCTTTGCGGTGGATTTTCCCGGATTTGCCAAGCATATCGTCGCACTGGCGGCCACATACGCTACAAGACCTTGGGTTATCGCCTTTAATGAGATTGCAAGAGAGGCGATACTCAAAGACCCCGATTTCAAAAATGGCAACTACGATCCCGAGGAGATCAAAAAAAAGGGGCTGACAGGGCTGGCTGTCGGGCGGATGGCCGGGCATATCAGCTTTTTGTCCCACTATTCGATGGATAGAAAGTTCGGCCGAGATTATGTGCCAAACGAGGGGCTGTATGAGCTCTTTGGTCATTTCCAAGTAGAGCGGTATTTAGAATATAATGGGTATAATTTTTCCAAATGGTTCGATCCGCTTAGTTATCTTTATATCACCAAAGCGATCAATCTTTTTGATCTAAGTTTTGGATACGAGAGTTTGGAGGAGGCGCTGGAGCGGGTCAGATCGAAGCTCTATCTCATAGGTTTCGAGAAGGATCTGCTCTTTTTGCCAGAAGAGATGCGAGCGATCGACGAGGCGATGAAGAAAATCGGCAAAGGGGAGCTGAGCGAATACTACGAAGTGCCCAGCGACTATGGACACGACGCCTTTTTGGTGGAGGTGGACAAGTTCGCGGGATATATCAACGATGTATTGGAGGAGAAGCGGTGAGTGAATTTGAAGCGATGCTAAAAAAGGCCAACGAGATTTTGGAGGAGCTGATGAAGCCAGATATCCCTTTGGCCAAAAGCGTGGAGCTCTACAAAGAGGGGATGCGTCTACTCAAAGAGGCCCAAAAGCTTCTTGAAGAAGCCAAGATGCAGATCCAAATCATCCAAAAAGAGGAGCAGTGAAAGTCGCTGCTTTGCAGATCGCTCCTGTGGGGCTGAGCCCCAATCGGCTCGACTATTATCTACGCATAGCCAAAGCCAAAGAGGTGGAGGTACTGCTCTTGCCAGAATATGTGCTCAATCGCTTCTTTCATGAGCTAAGGGGGATGCCTCGCTCCATGATCGCCCAGCAAAGCCAAAATCAGGTTGAAGCGTTGAAGAGCTTGAGCAAGGAGTACGGTATCACCATCGTAGCGCCCGTGGCCCGAGTCCAAAAGGATCGTATCGTCAAATCTGTCGGACTCTTTCGTCCCAATAGAACCAGCTTTTACAACC
>JALWZJ010000182.1 GCA_027002625.1 Campylobacterales bacterium | reverse complement strand
GTTGATGTCGAGATAGAATTTGTAGCTCAAAAAATTTCCCAAAAAGCTAAGCCCCGCTTTTTGGCGGTAGAGCTTCTCTCCACTACAGACCTTTTGCAGATCCTTTGTGGCCCACTCCTCGTTTTGCTGGGCCAGCTCCATGAGCTCATGGATGTTGAAGACCTTAAACTCCCTCTCCAAAAACTCCTTGAGCCGTACACCCAGCCCCACGAGCCCAATATCTTTGCAAATATCGCTTATCTCCAATCCGGTCTTGCCCACCAGACCATCGAAGATCTTGTGGACCTTCGCATTGTATGGCAGCACGAACTCACCAGATTCGAAATAGGCGACCAGAAATTTGTCCTTGTAATTCTCGAGCCCCACCAGTCTACTCTCATCGAAAAGCGTGTACTCGCAAAAGATGGGCTCCTCCTCCGCCCCCTTTTCGAGCTGCTCCATTTTTTCTATTATATAACTTTTTTCTTTAAGTTTCTTGCGCCAGAACTCTTTTAGCGATAACTCACTGGGAATTCGTCCACTACTAAGGTGTTCTTTGTGTAGATAGCCCTTTTGGGTGAGCTTTTTGAAGTAGTAGCGGATAGTGGCGCTCGAGATCTTCATCTCCAATCTGTTTTGGAGATATTTGGAGCTGATAGGTTCGTGCCGATCGATATATTCGGTTATGACTTTTTCCAATATGATGCTTTGTTTGTCCATTTTGGCACTTCTTACTGTTGATTGCTATTTTTACTCACCGAAATTATACAATTTTGAGTTTGACTATGTCAAGTTTATTAAGTTTACAATAGAACATCATAGAGATTAGAAAAGAAGAATAAGAGATTCCGAAAAAAATATTTACAAAAGATGGTTTGGAAGTTGAAAAAGGAAAGAGGATGGATGGTTACAAAGAAGGGATCAGAGGATCAGCCTCTGATTCCAAGCTCGGCGATTACTTGCGTATATTTTTCGTAATCTTTTTTCTTGAGGTATTTGAGTAGTCGTTTTCTTTGTCCGACGAGTTTCAAAAGTCCAAGTCTTGAAGAGTGGTCTTTTTTATGCTCTTTGAGGTGATCGGTCAAATAGTTGATTCTCTCACTCAGTAGTGCGATTTGGACAGCTGGACTTCCAGTGTCACCTTCATGCTCTGCGAATTTGGAGATGATCTCCTGTTTTTTCGCCGAATCCAAAGCCATGATAGCCTCCTGATTGGTCTAAATTTTGTGAATTGGCATTATAACCAAAAGTTCGCTCCAAACAAAATAAATTTTTTTTATTACTATTGAATAGATTAGATTAAATAGGATAAATTTAGTATAATTTAAAATAAAAAGAGGATCTGCCATGCTTTTTACGCGTGCGACCGAATACGCCCTGCTGGCTCTGGTCATCATCGCCAAAGAGAACAAACCATTGGGGACGGACTATCTCTCCAAAAGACTCGATATCTCTCGAAGTTTTTTGGCCAAAATTTTGCAATCTTTGGCCAAACAGGAAATATTGCGCTCCTACAAAGGAGCAACGGGGGGCTTTATGCTCGCTCGTCCACCCCAAGAGCTCTCCATCAAAGAGATCGCCCAGGCGGCGGAGGGTAAAGCCATCTCCGTCTTCGACTGTTCCAGCGATCAGGCTTGCTGTCCCAGCAACAAAGGAGACTTTTGTACTCTTTGGCCCTTCCTCAACCGCCTACAAAACAAAGTAGACCACTTTTTGGAAGATCTCACCCTCAAAGATATCATGGAGTAAGTATGAATTTTTTTCACCTTTCCCACACCGATCTGGATGGCTACACCTGTCAGTTCATCTCCAAAGTCGCCTTAAAAGATGGCTACTTCGTCAATGCCAACTACGGCGAAGAGGTACGTGTGCGAATAGACGAGATTTTGGCCAAAATCGAAGAATCCCAGAGCGAAGAGGCCTTTTTCCTCATCACCGACCTCAACCTCACCCTTGAAGAGGCGAGCTATCTGGACGAGCGGATCAAGAGCATGGACAAAAAGGTAAAATTACAGCTTTTGGACCATCACGCCAGCGGTCTGGAAACAGCCGAGAAATTTGATTGGTACCATCTGGACGTACTCAAATCCGCCTCCATGATCACATACCAATATTTCTCCAAAGAATATGACATCCAAGCTTTGGATACCCTCGTCAAAGCGGTCAACGCCGTGGACATCTGGCTCCAAGAGGACCCACTCTTCGAGTATGGCAAGGTACTGATGCGCCTCGTGGACGAAGCCAAAGAGATCAACCGCTACACTTTCAACTATGAAAACCTACTCTACAAACACTACATGCTCCAAAAGGCCCTGACGTTTCTCGATCGTCCCCAGGGCCATATCGAGCTGGACGAAGAGATCTGCCACATCAAAAAGAGCTTCTTTTTAAAAGGACGCAACGACACCTTCGACAATCTACTCACTCGCTACATCATAGACCTGTTATTGGCCCACAAGGATCGCATGAGCATCACCTTCCAAGGCTACAAAGGGATCCTCACTTTCGGTATCCAAAATAGCTCCATCGTGGGCAACGCCTTTTTGAAAAGTGCACCCGACTACCACTTTTTCATGAACGTCAGCCCCAGAGGGACCTTTAGCCTCAGAGCCGACAACAAAATGGACGTCTCCAAGATGGCCGAAAGGATCGCTGGAGGTGGAGGCCACCCCAATGCCAGTGGTGGACGGATCAAGGAGTTTAAAGAGTTCTTCATTTACGATGAGTTAAAATCTTTCATAGAGGCCCTATTGAAGGAAAAAGAGTGAAAAAGACAGTCCAACAAAAGCTCACCGAAGCGGAAATCGAGATCGAGGAGCTGGCTATGCAGCTGGCCGACATGCTGGGAGCCGCGCTCCACTATGCAGGTGTACCGGACGAGAAGATGCGAGAGGCGGTGGAGGCCTATCTTGATGGTATCGACGAGGTCTTTGCCGATCAGATGGATGGGGAGATGGGATACGAAGAGGTGATCATGGTGATCGAACATATCAAAAGGACCAAACCCCAGCTCTTTCGCTGATCACTTCTTGGCCAAAAAGGTGGCGAAGTTGGCCCATCGAAAGATAGGCTCTACAAACCCAAAACCGGCATCTTTGAGCATCTGGATATTTTCTTGCAAGGTATATGGTACCAAAACATTCTCCAAAGCTTCTCTTTTTTGAGCGATCTCGTACTCGCTGTAGCCCTGACTTCTCTTGAAATCGTAATAGATCTCCACCAGTGCCTTGTCGAGCCACCTATCTTCACTCACGATCTTTTCGCTACAGACAAAAAGCCCACCCGGTGTGACGGCCTGGGCGATTTTTCGCACCAGCTTCTCCCGCTCCCTTGGCCGCACGAACTGCAGAGTGTAGCTGCTCACCATCGCTCCAGCCTTGCCAAAAGGATAGTGCAAGATATCGGCCACCTCCAGCTCGATCTTCACTCCAAAGGCTTTGGCTTTTTTACGAGCTCGCTCGATCATCGCTTCTGAGCTGTCGAGCCCTACGAGCGTGAGATCCGGCCGTTTTTTGGCCAATTCGATCAAAAGCGAAGCGGTGGAGCATCCCAGATCGTACACCACCGCTCCTTCTTGAACTCCTTTGGCCAAAAGAGCGGATACAAGCTCCATATTCTCCTTGTAAAAAGGAACGGACCTGGCGATCATATCGTCAAAGACGCTTGCTACCTCCTCATCGAACTCGAAGCGCTTTGTGACCGGTTTTGCAAAGACTCTATCTTTGGCCATCGGCTCTCCATAGAGCTTTTTGGGATTTATGGTCCAGCAATCCCTCGATCGCTTTTTTAAGCTCCGCAAAATCTTCGCTCTCTTTGAAGCAAGTATCGATCTTGCAGGCCAAAAAGCCGCTCACATTGGCATCTTTGTCCAGAAGATAAGGATAGCGCACGAACTGCAAAGACCCCAGCACCTTCAAAAGCCGCTTCTTTTTGGCTTTGACGATCACATCGCCGATTTTGAGGCGCAGAGCCGCTTTGGTGGCGGTAGGTAAAAATCCAGGATTGTGAAAGATAAGAGCCGATTTTTCTTCGATCGAACGCTTGGCCAAAGCGTAGAGCTTCAGATCTTCACCAAGGCTGCTAAGATCCAACATTGCCAGATAAAGTGTGGCCAAGGCGCTGCTGTAATAGCTATCACTCAGATCCGCCGGGAGCTTATGGTCTTGGGTACTGAAGTACCACACTCCATGATCGAAAAAGCGCTCTTTGGCCTCATTGAAAAGCTTGTAGGCCAGCTCCAGATATCTGTGCTCGAGGCTTAGCTCATACGCCGTGGCCAAAGCTCTGATCAGATAGGCGTAATCTTCGAGCATCACCTCTTTTTTGGGCTTTTCGTTTCCGATCACCTGATGATAGAGCTGGTCTTTATAGAGGCGATCTATCAGGCGATCGAGTACCTTGAGCGCTTCATGCAAGTAGCGCTCATCGAATATGAAGGCCTCCATCTTGGCCCTAAGATACATGGCGTTCCATGCGGTGATGATCTTTCGATCGATAAATGGATAGCTTCTGTTTTGCCGCATTTTGGCCAAAAGCTCGATCGTCTTGGGAGTTACGGCCCCTTTTTTGGTAGGATTGGAGAGCTCTCCATCAAAATTACCATCTGGCGTGATGCCAAGAGATTCCAGCTCCTTTTTGGCTCTCGTTTCGTTCATCTCCTGACTCAAGTACTTCAAAGCCTCCTCATAGCTATACAAAAAGTATCTACCCTCCTCTCCTTTGGTATCGGCGTCGCTTGCGGAGTAGTAGAGTCCACTTTGGCCAAAGCGCCTATCCATCTCTTCGATGGTGCGCACCACCACTTCCTTAAAGAGCGGCTCTTTGGTGATGCAGTAGGCTCTGGTATAAAGATGGATCAGCTCGGCGTTGGTATAGAGCATCTTCTCAAAATGTGGGATACTCCACTCCCTATCGACGCTATAACGGAAAAATCCTCCCTCTATCTGATCGAAAATCCCACCTTTGGCCATCGCTTCGAGGGTGTGGGTAGCCATCTGCAAAGCTTTTTGATCATGAGTGATGAGGTAGATATCGAGCAGCAGATCGATGGTGCTTGGCTGTGGGAATTTAATACGCTTGGAAAATCCTCCATGCACTGGATCGTAGACCTCCTGTAACTGCCGTAAAGCTTTGGTAGCCAAGGAGATATCGAGCTGCACAGGCACATATCGGCTACTCAGAGCTTCCTCCACCAGCTTCTCTATGGCAGCAGCGCGCTTTTCTATGAGTGGGCGCTCCTCTTTGTAGGCTTTGGCCAAAATAGGTAGGATCGTCCTTAGCCCCTTGACCCCATACCCATCCTCCGGTGGAAGGTACGTAGCGCTAAAAAAGGGCTTTTTGTCCTCTGTCATGATGATGGTCAGAGGCCATCCACCGCTTCTTTGGTGCATCACCTGGTAGACCAGCTGGTAGTAGCGATCCAGATCGGGCCGCTCCTCCCGGTCTACTTTGATGGGGATATAGTACTGGTTGATGAGCTTGGCGATCTCTTCGTTTTCGAAAGACTCTCTTTCCATCACATGGCACCAGTGGCAGGTACTGTATCCGATGGACAAAAAGATCGGCTTGTGCTCTTTTTTGGCCAGCTCGAAGGCCTTCTTGCCCCAGGGGTACCAGTGGACCGGATTGTGGGCGTGCTGCAAAAGATAGGGCGACTCTTCGTAGATGAGTTCGTTGGTGTACTTGGCCCCAAATAGCGACACCATAAGTAAAAATAGAACAATCTTTTTCATAGCACCTTCTCTTTGGCTTGTTGGATATCTTTTTGGATCTGGGCTTTGAGATCTTTTAGTGTATCGAATTTTTGGTTGGGTCTAAGATACTTGACGAAATAGATACGCACCTTTTTTGGAGTTTTGCTCAGCTTTTGGCCAATGATATGGGTCTCAACACTAAATCGCCCATCGGTACTGAGACGATGACCTATAAAGGTGACACTGGGATATCTTTTGCCCTCAATTTCGGTATATGTGGCGTAGACACCGGGCTTGGGGAGTATAAACCCTTCCACCTCCACATTAATGGTGGGTACCAGCTCCTCCTTGCCGATCCCCTGTCCCGCCACCACTCTTCCTTCCACGCTATACAGACGTCCCAACATCTTGTTGGCCAGCTCGATTTCGCCTCGCCGCAAAAGCTCCTTGATATGGCGGGAGTGGATGGAGAGCTCTTCGATCTTCTGCTCGGGCACCACCTCCACCACTCCATCGAAAAGCCGCCTCAAATCTTCGATACCATACCTTCTATCCTTGCCAAAGGCGAAGTCATAGCCTACCACTATCTTTTTGAGATTTGGAAAGGTCCTTTTCAAAAGTTCCACAAACCCTTTGGCGTCCAGATGCTTGATAGAGGAGAGCTCGAAAAAGAGGCATGGATAGTGGGCATAGTGGCAGCGCTCCCGCCCAGGAGTCAAAGTAGCATTCCCTTTGTCGATCACCACCACGGCTCCATTGTGGCCAAGCCTTCTTAGCAGCTCTTGGTGGGCTGTGTGCATCCCATCGAATGCCCCTATGGCTACGGCCTCAATGTTTTCGGAAGTAGTAGACCCACTCACGATTCCCCTCTTTACCGGCTATTTTGGCCAGCTCTTTTTTCACAAGCCGCCAGCCAAGCTCCCTGGCCGCTGCTTCGAAGCACTCCATCGCCTCTTGGATGCTACTCTCATCCTGCACCACCCCTCTTCTATCCCGCCTCGCTTCCCGCCCCACTTCGAACTGAGGCTTGAAAAGGATAATGAGGCGATCTTTGCTCAATCGATCCAGATCTTTGAGGATATGGTGCAAGGAGATAAAGCTCACGTCACAGGTGATTAGATCGAAAGGCTCGCTGATAAACTCTCTGATATCTCGCTCGCTCTCTTCACGCACCTGCGGCAGCTCCTTGATGGATGGGTGGAGCTGATCTTTGCCCACATCCAGCGCCACCACCTCTTTGGCCCCCTTTTCTACCAACACCTGAGTAAAGCCTCCCGTAGAAGCTCCCACATCGAGCGCTCGTGCATTGCGGATGAAAGAGTGATCGATACTCTCCAAAAAGCCCAAAAGTTTCTTGGCCGCCCGGCTTACATATGGGTCTTGCTCCACTTCGATCTTTACGGGCTCTTCTATCTCCAAAGAGGGCTTGGTAGCCTTTTGGCCATCCACTTCCACTCTACCCTCTTTGATCAGCTCGGCCGCTTTGCTTCTGCTTTGGGCCAAGCCTTTTTCTACCAGATAGCGATCAAGCCTCAATACCGGCTTCCTTGAGCATCTCCCACAGCTTCTCTTCAGGTTCCAACTTCACCCCAAGCTGCTTGGCTTTGTCGTACTTGCTGCCTGGATGCTCCCCATAAAAGACGATATCGGTCTTTTTGGATACCGAGTTGGTCACATGAGCACCCGCTCGCTCCAAAAGCTCCTTGATCTTTTCACGAGGCAGACGCATCTCTCCAGTGAGTACCACCGTTTTACCCGCCAATGGTGAATGCTCGATGATCTGTTCTTTTTTAGGAGGTGTGGGTTGGATGAGTCGGATCAGCTCTTCTATTTTGTCCTTGTTGACCTGGACGAACTCCTCGATGGACTTGACGATCTCGGGTCCAAAGCCTTCGATCTCGTAGAGCTTCTCTTTTGGCACTTTGTACCAATCGAGTCCAAACTTCTCACACAGCTTCTTGCTGGCCACCTCGCCTACATGCTCGATCCCCAAGGCGTTGACGAATCGCCAGCACTCCACTCCCTTGACGCTTTGAATCGCTTTGATGAGATTTTCCGCCTTCTTCTCTCCAAACCCGGGGAGCTTGAGCAGATCCTCTTTTTTGAGCTTGAACAGATCCACCACATCCTTGACCAGACCCTTTTCATACAGCAGCTTCACCGTGGCCTCTCCAAGTCCTGGGATATCGAGGCATTGCTTGGAGGCGAAGTAGATGATGGAGTTGACCACGCGGGCAGGACAGCTGAGGTTTTGGCACTTGATGAGTATTCCCTCGTCAAGTACAGGCTGTCCACAGACTGGACAGACCTTGGGCCGCTCCACCTTTTTTTCCTTGCCAGTTCGGTACTGTTTGAGCACTTTGGTGATCTCTGGGATCACGTCACCGCTTCGTATTACGATCACCATATCGCCGATGCGAATATCCTTGCGCTCGATCTCGGCGTAGTTGTGTAGCGTGGCTCGCTCCACGATCACTCCACCGATTTCCACAGGCTCCAGGATCGCTACGGGGGTGATGATACCGGTGCGTCCCACTTGGGGTACGATATCGAGGATCCTGGTCATCTTCTCCATAGGTGGAAACTTGTAGGCTACCATCCATCGTGGATACTTGACCGTATAGCCAAGCTTGTCGTGCAATGCGATCTCGTCTACCTTGATCACCATCCCATCGAGCATTACCGGCAGCTGGTCCCGCTCTTTGGTAAACTCCTCGTACAGCTGCTGCAGCTCCTCCTCTTTTTCGCAGATCGCCCGCTTGAAAGGCTTCAAAAAACCGAGCGAGTAGACAAACTCCATCAACTCGTGCAGATATTTGTAATTTAAGGTATTGTACCCCACACCCCAAGGATAGAAGTAGAGTTTGCGTCTTGCCGTGACTTTGGGATCGAGCTGGCGTAGACTCCCAGCAGCCGCGTTTCGTGGGTTGGCGAAGGTGGGCTGACCCTTTTCGAGGCGCTCTTGGTTGAGCTTTTCGAAATCGTCTTTACGTATCACCACCTCGCCTCTGATCTCGATGAGGCCTTTGTAGTCGATCCCAAGAGGAATGGAGGGGATGGTCTTGGCGTTGGCCGTCACATCTTCGCCCACCTCTCCATCACCTCTTGTAGCGGCACTTTTGAGTAGCCCATTTTCATAGATCAGATTGAGACTGGCTCCATCGAATTTTGGCTCTACGTACCACTGGATATCTCGCTTGCCAGCGAGTTTGTAGACTCGCTCCAGCCACTCTTTGAGCTCCGCTTCGCTGAAGACATCCTCCATCGACCACATTTTGGTCAGGTGCCTGATCTTTTTGAACTCTTTGGCAGGCTCCGCACCGATTCGTTGAGTGGGAGATGTGGGATCGATCTGATCGGGGTGCGCCTTCTCATACTCCTCCACCTCTCGGTAGAGCTTGTCGTAGACCTCGTCGGGGACCTCCGGGTTGTCCAGCACATAATAGGCATAGGCCCACCGCTTGAGGGTTTCGACTGCCTTTTTATACTCTTCGTAGTTTCGTATCATCGTAGCCCCTTTAGATATCCACCATTTTGCACAGCAGACCTTTGAGATAGAGTGAAAATTCGTTGTTGAGGATGTAGGGGTGATCGATATCTTGATAGAGGTTTTCTATCACCTCCACGATCTTTTGGTTGTCTTTGGCCGCCTCTTGGACCACCTTCTTAAGATCCTCCATCCCCACATGGTGCGAGCAAGAAAAGAGGGCTATCATCCCCTCGGGTTCCAAAAGCTTCATGGCGTTGACGGTGATATCTTTGAAGCCTTTGAGGGCCGCACTCTTTTTGGCTTTGGATTTGGTGAAGGAGGGAGGATCGAGGATGATCAGATCGAAGCGCTCCTTTTGCTTGCGAAGCTCTCGCAGATAATCGAACACATTGGCCACCACGAACTCGCCGCTTAGTTCATTGAGAGCGAAATTCTCCTTGGCCATCTCTATCGCCTCTTCGGAGATATCCACCAGCCGTACCTTGGCACCTCTTAGTGCGGCATAGAGGCCAAAGCCTCCTGTATTGCTGAAGCAATCCAGTACCCTATCCTTTTGCTTGATATGCTCCGTCACGATCTGGCGATTGCGCCGCTGATCGAGATAGAAGCCGGTCTTTTGGGCATTGACGATATCTACATAAAACTTCAACCCATGCTCTTGGATCACCACTTTGGGAGGAATTTGGCCAATAGTCTCCTTGAAGCTTGGTACACGCTCCTTTTGGGGCAGATAGCGATCACTCGCCACATAGATCCCCTTAGGCTCGAAGATCTCCAGCAAAAGGTCCAAGATATCGGTCTTGAAGCGCACCATCCCAGCGGTCTGGAAATGAACACTCAGATACTCCTCGTATCGATCCACCACCAGACCTGGCAAAAAATCCCCCTCAGAATGGACGATACGGCAGGCGTTGGTATCGAGCTCCACTCGCCTGGCGGCAGCTCTGAGGATTCTCGATTTCAAGAGCCGTCTGCTTATAGGCTCATCTTTGTACGTCAGAGCTCGAAAAGCGATGGTGCTGTGAGGATTGATGTACC
>JALWZJ010000181.1 GCA_027002625.1 Campylobacterales bacterium | reverse complement strand
ATATATTCGGTCAATTTTTCGGCTTCTTCAAAGGTCACCGCACTGGAGGTGGCTTTCACTTTATATCCAAGCTCCTTGGCTTTTTCCAGTACGTCTTTAGGTTTGAGACCCAGTTCACTGGCAATCTCATGGATTCTTACTTTATCCATTATCAATCATCTCCTTTAACATTTTCAAAGCCGAAGTTGGGTCCATCTTGCAGATACGAGCGAGACTTTTTGGCAGTTTTTTGTCCTTTAGGCAAGATTCGCATAGATAGAAGCTTCTGCCCACCCCTTTGAACCAGACCAGCTTCTTTTGGATGCACTGGAGTCGGTAGAGGTCTTCTTGGTACGATCTTGTTTTGCAATGTATACACATTCTCACTGGCTTTGACATTGGGGCTTATTATATCAAAAAAAGCGGCCAATCAAAAGCTCAGCCCCGTTCGTTTACGATCAGCCCCTCGTTGTCAAAATCGAGTACTTTGATACGATAGGAAGAAAATCGCTCTTTTAGGATTTGAGCCAGGGTGTGGGAGTGCTCTTTGTAGGTCATGGAAAAAAAGGTGGAGCCGCTACCTGAGAGCGTACTCATCAAAGCGCCATTTTCCAAAGCGATACGCTGCAACTCGAAAAGCTCCGGAAGTGCTCGCATCCTGATATCTTGATGAAGCCTGTCTTTGGAGGCCACTCGCAGCATCTCCCAACGCTCCGAAAAAAAGGCAGCCGTCAGTAGTGAGCTTCGTGAGACGTTGTAGACCACGTCGGCGGTGGTGTATCGCTTGGGAAGCTTGGAGCGCGAGTGGTTGGTGGAGATGGGTCGGTTCGGGATAGCGATGACCGCCTGGAGATTGGAGGGCATCGACTTTTTGAGGCTGTAGACCCTGTTGTTTTCTACAGCCGAGACGGTAAAGCCACCCATGACGGCTGGAGTGATGTTGTCGGGATGTGGTTCGTAAACCAAAGCCAGGTTCAAAAGTTTTTCTTTGGAGATATTGACCCCGGCCATCGCATAGGCTGCGGCGATGGCGCTCACAATCACCGCAGAGCTACTACCAAGTCCGCGAGAAAGGGGAATTTTGTTGATGAAGGTAAATCGAAACTTGTCGGTATGGCCAGTGAGCTTTCTATAGTGCTCGTTGAAGATGGAGATGAACATATTGTTGCCCTTGAGGCGGATGTTCTTGGCTCCCTCTCCTTTGATGGATATACTAAAAAATCGACTTCTTTTGATCCGCACCACGTTGCGTAGATCCAAAGCAAGCCCCAAGGTATCGAATCCCGGGCCCAAATTGGCACTGGTAGCTGGCACACTAATTAGCAACTCTCAACCCTTTACTGCCGGCAGCACATACAGCGGCGAAATATCGTCACTACACTCCAATCCCTCAAGCCTTTTTGGCAGATGAAATTCGGATTTTGGTGGGACGTCGAACTTTTTGGTCACAATTTTACCATTTTCTTTGACAAAATAGAGATTTCCAAAAGCTTTGATAGGAGCGTTGTCATTAAAAAGGAAAGCTTCGCAACCAAAAAGCTCGATATTTTTGGCGATCTGCAGTGTTTTGAGGAAGATGTAGACAAGCTTGATGGACATGAAGCTGCCAGGACCCTTGGCGAAATAGATGCTTCCTATATCGTACCGGCTCAAAATCTCTTTGAAAATCGAAGGTAGAGCCTCGCTGGTCTTTTGCTCAGATCGGATCGTTTGGATCAACCGGCCATCTTGGTAGATACCTACGAGCAGTGGAGAAGAGAGGGCGACAAGGACGATATCCACCCTACTCTTTTGCGCAGGCTGCCCCAATCACATACCCTTCCATCGTTTTTGTCTTGGCTTCTACGACTTCGTAGTTTCTCGTATCTTCGAGTACTTTTTGGGTGAGCAGGTGGTTGAGGTGGTGGCTTGCGGCATAGGCTTCGTACTCTCCCATAAGCGCCATACCAAAAAGGGAGAGATCGCCTATGGCGTCAAGGATCTTGTGGCGCACGAACTCATCTTCGTAGCGAAGACCTTCGGGATTTAAAATACGCTTCTCATCCAGTACGATAGCATTGTCCAAGCTTCCTCCCAAAGCCAGCCCTTGACTTCGTAGATACTGCACCTGATGCAAAAAGCCGAAGGTCCTCGCTCTTGCTATCTGCTCGATATAGGAGGGTAGATCGAACTCGAAGCGATAGTGCTGGCGACCGATGGCGGGATGATCGAAATCTATGGTAAAATCGAGCGCGAAACCATCCGATGGGCGAAGCAGAGCGTACTTCTCGCCATCTTGGACCTTCACTTCTCTTTTTATTTTGAGTAGCTTTTTAGGAGCGTTTTGGACACAGATGCGCGCTTCGTCCAGCAGCATACAGTAAGCGATCGCACTCCCATCCATTATGGGTACCTCATCGTTGTCGAGGATAACGAGGAGGTTGTCTATACCGTAGCTATAGACCGCACTCATCAGGTGCTCTATCGTCGAGACACTCACCCCATCCTTGCCCAATACCGTGGCCATTTTGGTATCCACCACATTCTTTGGATGCAAAGGGATCTTCACGTTTTTATCTTTTCTGTACAAAACTATTCCGCTATCTTTTGGCAAAGGCTCCAGTCTCATCTGTACCGGTACACCTTTGTGCAATCCGATCCCCACCAGATCCACACATTTTGCGATGGTTCGTTGTTTCATAGGCTATCCTTTGATTCTGCTACCATTGTAACAAAATTCTCACTCACTGTCTATCACCTTTTTCGCCTCTTGCATGATAGTGGTGATATGGTCTTTGATCCATTTTCTATCCATCCACTCGGCCGGTCGCACCTCAATACCTTGCACCAGTACGCCAAAATGGAGATGATCTCCGAGTGCGAGTCCCGTTCGTCCAGTCTTGGCTATCCTCTCGCCTCGGCTCACCTCGTCACCCTTTTTGACAAAGAGTGTGGAGCAGTGGCCATAGAGGGTGTAGAGTCCCAATCCGTGCGAGATCAGAGGCATATTGCCATAGATCCCATTGTAGTTGGCAAAGACCACGATCCCTGGATTGCTCGCTTTGATGGGAGCTTGCTTGACGCTGGCCAGATCGAGCCCCAGATGATAAGATTGGCTTACGAGCTTTC
>JALWZJ010000180.1 GCA_027002625.1 Campylobacterales bacterium | reverse complement strand
CAACACAATCACTTTCAAAGGAGTCGAAGATGATCGATGACCAACTCAAACAGATCATGCTCAATATCGCGCGTATCGCCATCAAAGAGGAGTTTTTGGGACACAAGGAGCTCACCGACGAGGTGAAACAGCGCCTTATCCAGATGTATCCTGAGCTTGCTAAGCCAGGAGCGGTGTTCGTCACTATCAACGAACGAAGCTCCCTTCGAGGCTGTATCGGCTCACTGGTGGCCCACCGCCCCTTGATCGACGACATTATCGAAAACGCCAAAGCGGCTGCCTTTGGCGATCCGAGATTTCCCCCTTTGAGTCCGGAGGAGTTCGACAAGATCACTATCGAGATCTCCGTCCTTGGTGAGCCAAAACCACTGGAGTATAAAGATATCGATGATCTACGCCAAAAGATCAGACCGGGTGTCGATGGCGTGGTATTGCAGCTCGATGGTCGACAAGCCACCTTCTTGCCGCAGGTGTGGGAGGAGTTGCCCGATTTCGATACATTTTTCGCACACCTCTGTCTCAAAGCGGGACTGCCGGCCAACTGCTTGGAGTACCATCCTAAAATCTTGGTCTATCAGGTAGAAAAATTTAGCGAAGAGGATTTTCGGCAGTGAATCTTTTCGAGTACGAGCTTCCACCAGAAGGGGAGAGCTTCGAGACTTTGCACAAACGAGGCGCTTTAAAGATCGTACGGATCGTCAGTACCTCGATAGATGAGCCAAAAGAGTTTTGCGACAAGTGGGAGGAGTGGGTGGTGCTGCTGCAAGGTGAAGCAAAGCTTTCCATGAGTGGCCAAGAGATCGTGCTAAAAGCCGGGGATACTCTTTATATTCCAGCCAACACTCCCCATACCCTCACAAGTGTCACACGGGGCGCTTTGTGGTTGGCTGTACATTACGACCCTAAAAGGTGTGGATGATTTTGTACTTGGGCCCTTTTGGAGTGAGGAGGCTTTCGATGAGGTGGAGCTCTTGATGGAGGGTACCGAAATGGTGGTGTTCCAATTTTTGGAGAGTTTTGATAAATCGAGAGAAGCGTTGAGAGCTTTTGATCCTACAAAGAGTCACATGGGGTACGAAAGGTTGATTTGGCTCGATTTGCAATCTCTTGACTATCTTGTGGTGTAGCTCCACTATCCCTTCATCCTGCGCTTTGGTGTAGAGCACTTTTGGTGGATGGCCAAAAAATCCAAGACCATGCAGAGGGATATCCTTCTTTTCATACTCGATCCCTTCAAGTTTTTCTATGATCCCATAAGGATTTGGCCGCTCACCCAAAAAGAGATAGGTTAGATGGATATTGTGCTTTTGGACCCATTTGGCTTCCAAAAAGGAGAAGTGGCTCTTTAGTATTCCATAATGTTCGAGTTTTGCGAATGATCCCAGAAAGAGTCTCATGATGCTACCTCAAAAAAGTGCTTGGATATGCTCGATCTCTTCCCAGCTTACATCTTTTTTATCTTTAAAGAGATAGTAGAGGTATCTGGCGAACATATCGGTTTCGATATTGACTCTGCGGCCCACTCGGTAGCTGCCAAAGAGTGTTTTTTCAAGAGTTATGGGTATGATGGTGAGGCGAAAATGATCCTCAAAAACTTCGTTGATCGTCAGACTCACGCCATCTACGGCGATACTGCCTTTGGGGATGACGAATCTGATATACTTTTTTGGTATACGGATAAAAAAGTCGGTGGAGTTGCGACCGGGAACTATTTTTGTGATGGTGCCCACGCAGTCGATGTGGCCTTGGAGGATATGTCCCTCGATCCGATCGCCAAGGCGCATGGCCGGCTCCATATGGACAGGGCCTTTGTAGTTTTCGATGGCTACGACCCTTTTGGTCTCGTCTCCCAGCTCCACTTCAAAGCCATCTTCATACACTTTCGTGACACTCAAGCAGGCTCCGTTGACGGCGATGGAGTCTCCGATGTTTGGCCTGTGCTTTGCTTCGAGGCGAAGTTTTTGTCCATCGAAATGGGTGGCGTTTGCGATCTCTTTGATAAGTCCAGTAAACACATCTTGCCTTGATTTTTGGTTTGGAGTATTGTATAAATAGCCAAATTATAGCTTAAAGAGGAAGAATATGAAATATGATGTGATCGTAATTGGTGGCGGGCACGCCGGTATCGAAGCGGCCCTGGCCAGTGCCAGAATGGGGATGAAGACGCTGATGATCACCATTTTGGCCGAGCAGATCGGAGCTGCGAGCTGCAATCCAGCGATCGGAGGTTTGGCCAAAGGGCATCTGGTCAAAGAGATCGACGCCCTTGGCGGACAGATGGGGCTCACCACCGATCGCACAGGTATCCAGTTTCGCATCCTCAACGCCTCCAAAGGGCCTGCCGTGCGGGGAAGCCGTGCCCAGATCGATATGGATAGATACCGCATCTATATGCGTACCATCGTACTCAACACTCCAAATCTGGAGGTACGCCAGGAGATGGTGGAAAAGATCCTCGCCAAAGGGGAGGAGGCGACAGGGGTGCGCACCAATCTTGGCAATATCTACCACGCCAAAAAGATCATCGTCACCACAGGCACCTTCCTTCGAGGTCTTATCCATATCGGTGAGATCCGCCAAGAGGCGGGGCGTGCTGGGGAGTTTGCTTCCAACGCCTTGAGTGACTCACTCAAAGAGCTGGGACTTACCCTTGGCCGACTCAAGACTGGTACGTGTGCCAGAATAGACGCGAAGACGATAGATTTTGGCAAGATGGAGATCCAGCCAGGAGACGAGGAGCCGATCCCTTTTAGTTTCAGAACGGACAAAGAGAGCTTCAATCCTACCCAATTGCCATGCTACATCACCTATACCAACGAGCGTACCCACGAGATCATCGAGTCCAACTTTCATAGAGCGCCTCTTTTTACCGGGCAGATCGAAGGGGTGGGCCCAAGATACTGCCCAAGTATCGAGGACAAGGTATATAGATTTCGTGACAAGGAGCGCCACCATATCTTCGTGGAGCCTCAGACCTTGGAGGCCACCGAGTACTATATCAACGGGATGAGTACATCGCTACCTCCCGATGTACAGCTGGAGATGATACGAAGCGTCAAAGGGTTGGAGAGAGCCGAAGTGGTGCGCTATGGCTATGCGATAGAGTACGACTATGTAGATCCCACGCAGCTTAAACACACACTCGAGACCAAAGCGATCAAAAATCTCTACTGCGCTGGCCAGATCAACGGCACTACCGGCTACGAAGAGGCGGCTGCCCAAGGACTCATGGCAGGGATCAATGCAAGCTTGGCCATCAAAGGCGAAGAGCCGCTCATTTTGGGACGAGACGAGGCCTACATCGGAGTGCTGATCGACGATTTGGTGACCAAAGGGACCAAAGAGCCCTATCGGATGTTTACGAGTCGTGCGGAGTTTCGACTGCTGTTGCGAGAGGACAACGCCGATCTGCGCCTCATGCCCTACGGCCATAAACTGGGGCTTATCGACGAGGACACCTATGCCAAGATGATGCGTAAACGTGAAGAGATCCACAAAGGGCTGAAACTTCTGGAGGAGCGCCATCTCACACCTACCAAAGAGACACTCGCCTTTTTGGATGAGATAAAAGAGAGCAAGATCACGGACAAGACGAGCCTCAAAAATCTTGCGGCACGTTCTACGTTTACTATCGAAAAGCTCGAAAAACTGGTGCCAGAGCTTAAAGAGTTTTCCAAAGAGGCCAAAGAGCAGATCCTCATCGAGGCCAAATATGACCAGTACATCAAGAAGCAAAAAGAGCAGATCGAGAGAATGCATCGGCTGATGGATATCAAGATCCCAGAAGATCTCGATATCGACGCTATCAGTGGGCTCTCCAACGAGGTCAAAGAGAAACTCAAAAAATTCAAGCCCCCAACACTTTTTGCCGCCAGCGAAATCAGCGGTATCACACCAGCGGCCATCGAGATCTTGCAGATCTATATCAAGATGAGAGAAAAGGGAAAGGTCTGATTTTTCCTTACGACCAATTTTTTCTCCACGCGGTTGTCCACGATGGGTACCCCGAAGCTATCGCTTTTCGACCCATCGGGCCAAAGCGTGTCGTGCAAATTGTCGTAAGGCAACTTTATAATTATCTGGAGGAAAAAAATGACTATCTATTTCTACGCGAAGACCGACAACCGATTGGGGCTCGATCGACTCAGGCGCAGCGCCGCTTTGGCCAAAGAGCTGCAAAAAAGCTATGAGATCTATCTCATGACTACGGAGTTTCGCTCCGCCACCTACGCCAAGCGAGAGCTTGGCATCAAAAAGGCGGTGGGGATCGAAGATTTTCGCAACGTGGGAACGATCTGTGAGCGAGGAAGTATCCTTATCTACGATAGTGACGAGCACAACGAGGTGATCCATCAGGAGATGATCGACTACTTTGGCCATTTTTTTCGTATCAGCTACGATCCAAAAGATATGCCAAAAGAAAAAGAGATTCTCATCTCTCCTTATATCGTAGGAGCCAACGTGATCAATGGCGTATTGGTGGATAGGGATTTTTTCGAAGAGAACCCAAAGAAGATCCTACGGCTCTTTTTCTATGGCGATGACGACTACAACAAAAAGCTTTTGAATATCGCTCCCAAACTTGAAAGCTTCGATTTCGAGCTTTTGGAGGGATTTTACTTCTTTGTGGATATGGAGGAGAAGCTAAAACCCTATTTTACAAAGATTTACGGTTACGAGGAGTATTTCGAGGTTATGAAAGGATCGAAGCTGTGTGTGAGCGCTTCGGGGCAGAGCGCACTGGAAGCGGCGGCTGCGGGAGCGAAGGTGGTCTATATCCAAAGAGAGGACAAAGATGAGGAGTATGTGCAGCTTTTGGAGCGAGCTGGGGTATTGGACATGGGCTATTTCGATCCTCAAAGACTCGCAGAGGCGATCGTGAGTGCCAAAGCGCCAAATCGGGACTATTTGATCGCCAATAGTGTCGAAAAAGTGGCAAAAAAGATACAAGAACTCATCTAAAGAGGCTCTTAACTAAAACATAACTTAAATTTATATTCGCTTAAATAATTTTGTATTAAAATCTAATGACCAAAAAACTCTAAAGGATTGTCCATGGCAAAAGATAGACGTGACTTCCTTGGTATGGTTTTTGGCGGATTTGCAGGACTTGGCGGATTGGCCGCCTTGTATGCGATGAAGCGGACATGGGACCCATTACCAAGCGTTATGGCAGCCGGTTTTACCACCGTCGATCTCTCACCTATGAAGCCGGGTGAACTTCGCACCGTCACATGGCGGGGTAAACCTATCTTCATCCTCAAAAAACCTCCGATGGATAACTGTAAAACGATCCCTGACGAGCCCAAAAAACGGCTGGTCAAGGTGGGTGATAGTGACTATCTCGTGATGATAGGACTGTGTACGCATCTTGGATGTATTCCTACCTGGGAGCCTGATAAGAAGATCTTTCATTGTGCATGCCACGGTGGCGAATATGACGCTTGCGGTGTCAACACTTTTGGACCTCCTCCGCGACCGATGGATATTCCTCCTTTCAAGATCGAAGGTACCAAGCTCGTTCTTGGCGAAGAGGGCCCAGAGTATAAAAAATTAGTCGGCAAAGCGTAAGGAGCGAAAATGGCACATTTTACAAAAGCGAACAGCGTATACGACTGGCTCGATCAGCGGCTGGCTTTGACCAAGCTATGGAAAGTTCTGGCTGCTGAGTACTGGATCCCCAAAAACATCAACTTTTTGTGGGCGATGGGTGTGGTGCTGATGACGATGTTCACCATCCTCGTCATCAGTGGGATTTTCCTTTTGATGTACTACAAGCCAGATACCAAGCTGGCGTTCGATAGTGTCAACTACACCATCATGCAAGAGGTGTGGTTTGGATGGTTATGGCGGCATATGCACGCAGTAGCCGCATCGGTGGTCTTTTTGGTGATCTATATCCATATGTTCACCGGGATCTACTACGCCTCCTACAAGCGTGGGCGAGAGATGATCTGGATCTCCGGGATGCTGCTTTTCGTCACTTTCAGTGCCGAAGCCTTTAGTGGGTATATGCTCCCTTGGGGACAGATGAGTTACTGGGCGGCACAGGTGATCACCAACCTTTTTGGTGGCATTCCCTTCATCGGAGACGAACTGGTGATCTGGATCCGCGGTAACTTCTATGTATCCGACCCCACACTCACCAGATTTTTCATGCTCCATGTCTTTTTACTGCCTATCATCATCATGATGCTGATAGGTTTTCACTTCTATACACTCCGTATCCCTCACGTCAACAACCAGGATGGTGAAGATATCGATTTCGATGCGGAAGCCGAGAAGTATAAAGCGGGGCTTAAAAAAGAGTCCAAAGTGATCCCCTTTTGGCCTGTCTTTTTGAGTAAAGACTTCTTCGTGCTCAGTGTCTTTATGATCTTTTACTTCTATCTGGTCTTCTATCACTACGATTTCGCGATGGATCCGATCAACTTCGATCCAGCCGATCCTATGAAGACACCGCCACACATCTATCCCGAGTGGTACTTCTTGTGGAGTTACGAAGTGCTTCGAGGCTTTTTCTTTGATGTTGGACCTTTGAGTGCTATGGATATGGGACTGATCGCTTTTGGTATCGCCAACATCATCTTTTTCTTCCTCCCTTGGTTCGATAAAGATCCGACAGTGGCACCTGCCGATAGAAGAGGAGGATTTTTCTTCTGGTTCTGGCTGATGGTGATCGATATGATCGTGCTCACTATCTGGGGTAAACTGCCTCCAACAGGTATCAATGCCTATATCGGATATCTCGCAGCTGTCGGTTTCTTGGCACTATGGGCCGCTTTGCCCGCATTGACAGGAGGAAGAAAGGGGCTCTTGTGGCTGGTCATTTTGGTCACGGCGCTGTTGTACATTTTTGGATATATGGAATATACCAAAGCGCTCGGTAATGGATTTGTCATCACCGTCACATTCTTGATCTTCTATCTACTCTTTTTCCTATCGCCTGTGATGGTTAAAGCAAAAGGGGGTGCACAATGAATAAAGAACTCAAAATCTTAGCTATCATCGTCATCTTGGTGGGTATCACATATTGGGGTATCGAGCCCTACGCCCACTCCAAGATGCACCCTCATCACGAGCCTGCCACATTCAAGTACGAGGACTTGAAGGCTTTGAATCTCAAAGGCGATCCCCAAAGGGGTGCACAAGCGATCCAAAACAACGGCTGTACCGGATGTCACTCTATCAAAGCGGCCGGTATTCCGGCGCCTATGGATCCAGTGAGTGCGAGTGCCAGCTACGGCGTCAATCCACCCGATCTGAGCAACATCGCCGCGGTCGTGGATAAAAAGTTTTTGGCCAATTTCATCAAACATCCGGTCAAAGCTGCAAAGCTCGAGCATAAATTTGGCTCCAGCAAACCCTATCCGATGCCCGATTTCTTCGGTAGCGATCAAGATCTCGCCGATATTGTGGCATATCTGGAGTCTATCGCCAAACCTCAAGATCCAAGAGGAGCCTTCAAAGTGGCGTGTGGACGCTGCCATGATTTACGGTACGATGGCTGGACCGTGATTGGCCAAAAACCAAAATTCAAAAACGAGATCGAAAAAGCGGAATTCGAGCTCAAAAAAGCGAAATATGAGGCCAACCTCAAAAACTATCTGGGTACTACGCCACCGGATCTGAGTATGTATATTAGAAGCCGAGGACCCGAGTATATCCGAGATTTCGTGGAGGATCCTCAAAAGCTACTCCACGGTACTGCCATGCCTCGTGTGGGTCTGACCGAAGCGGCTACAGAAGAGGTGATCAAACATCTTGAACATGTGGGCGATCGCAAGAAAGAGAAACGTGATCATCTGGGCATCTGGGTGCTCGCCTACTTTGTCATCCTCTCCGTTCTTGCCTATCTATGGAAAGAGAAGATCTGGAGAGAGGTACACTGATAGTGCTCCAAAAGGCTTAGGCCTTTTGGGCAATTTCTTCTTTAACCTTACTTTTTCATAAATCTGCTACAATCTATCAAAAACCAATCAAAAGAAGAGCGATGCTTATCGATGGACATGGAAGGAAAGTCAACTATTTGCGCATATCCTTGACCGAGCGCTGCAATTTTCGCTGTCAATACTGTATGCCTGAAAAGCCCTTTAGCTGGGTGCCCAAAGAGAATTTACTCAGCTTTGAAGATCTGTTCAAATTCGTTCGAGCGGCGATCGACGAGGGGATCACGAAGATCCGGCTCACCGGTGGAGAGCCCACCCTTCGGGCCGATTTGGATAGATTTATCCAAATGATCTGCGACTACAAGCCAGATATCGATCTGGCTATGACCACCAATGGCTATCTACTGGCTCCCATCGCCAAGCAGCTCAAGGAGGCTGGACTCAAACGGC
The DNA here is from genome assembly GCA_027002625.1 of Campylobacterales bacterium. GTDB lineage: Bacteria > Campylobacterota > Campylobacteria > Campylobacterales > Nitratiruptoraceae > Nitratiruptor. Next base: position 1,871 of record JALWZJ010000180.1, on the reverse strand, counting down.
TCAACATCTCTTTGGACTCCTTGCGCCCGGAAGTGGCGGCCAAGATCGCCGGCAAGGATGTGCTGGCAAACGTACTAAAAGGAATAGAGGCTGCGCTCGAGGCTGGACTCAAAGTCAAGATCAACATGGTCCCTCTCAAAGGGCTCAATGATAATGAGATCGTCGATATCTTGGAGTATTGCAAAGATAGAGGGATGCAGGTGCGCTTCATCGAGTATATGGAGAATGTCCATGCCCATAGCGATCTTGAAGGGATGCACGGTAAGGAGATACTCGAGCGTATCAAAAGGCGCTATACGATCCATAAGATCGGCCGTCAAGGAAGTTCTCCAGCCTTTTTGTACCAGCTCGAGGATGGCTACACCTTCGGTCTTATCGATCCGCACAAGCACGATTTTTGCGAAAGCTGCAACCGCATCCGCCTCACTGCCGAAGGATACTTGATCCCTTGTCTCTATTTTGACGAGGCTATGAGCATCAAAGAGGCGGTACAAAAGGGGGATATCGACGAAGCGGTACGGATCCTTCGTCTGGTATTGGCCAACAAGCCCAAGGAAAATCGCTGGAGCGAAGAGACGAGCGAAGCCTCCAGCCGAGCTTTTTACGAAACGGGAGGCTAAGATGCTCTATTTGGTAGAGGATTTCTACTCCATTCAAGGAGAGGGGAAGTTCGTAGGGACTCCCAGTATCTTCTTTCGCTTTGGGGGATGCAATCTAAGATGCCCCAATTTTGGGGAGTATTTCATCCAAGGCAAGAAGATTTTTGGCTGTGATAGTGTCCATGCGGTGAGCAAGGAGCTTTTTGGACAGAAGTGGCGAGCTATCGAGAGGTTGGAGGAGCTTAAAGAGATTTTGGACTCCCATCTGGAGCATCTCGATTTCAAGCCCCATGTGGTGATCACAGGGGGTGAGCCGCTCATCTACTGGAACGACAAGATATTTTACGCCTTCGTGGAGTATTTGGTGCAGGAGGGCTTTATCGTCACCATCGAGACCAATGCCACCATCACGATCGATTTCGAGCGGTACGAGGCGTACAAGGATGTGATCTTTTCTATGGCCGTCAAGCTCTCCAATAGTGGTGAGAGGTACGAGAAGCGGGTGAACAAAGAAGCGATAGAGGCCATCGTACGAAATACTGGATACAGCTTTTTCAAATTCACCCTCAGCCGCTCGCTTGTAGAGTTTCGAGCCTACGAGGAGATCGTGGATATCGTGGGAGAGTATCCCGAGGTGGAGGTCTTTTGTATGCCTTTGGGTGATCGGCTCGAAGAGCTCAAGAAGCACGACAAGGCGGTGGCGGAATTTTGTATGATCTATGGCTTTATCTATAGCGACAGATTGCAAGTGAGACTTTGGAACAGAAAGAGGCGCAGATGATCATACGAAAGCTTTTTAAGTTCGAAAACGCTCATATAGTGAGAAACTGCACCACCAGACGCTGTAGTGAGTCCATCCATGGGCATTCTTACAAAGTGGAACTGCTTTTTGCTTCCGATCATCTCGATAGAGGGCAGATGGTCTACGATTTTGGCCTCACCAAGCGTACCATCAAAGAGCTCATCGACTCTTTCGATCACGCCATCACTCTGTGGAGCGGTGACGATCCAGAGTATCTACAGGATATGAAAAAGTGGAGCAGACGGTGGGTGGAGCTGCCCGTGAGTCCAAGTGCAGAGCAGTACAGTAGGGTGATCTTTTTGATGGTGGAGCGTGTATTGCAAAACACGATCACTGTCAACGAGGAGAAAAATGTTATAATCAGTGGAGTGATCGTGCATGAAACCGATACAGGATACGCTCACTGCAGCTATGAGGATGCCCATAGCCAGCAGATGGGTAGAATCGATCTGCGGGCCATTCGCTTTTCG
>JALWZJ010000179.1 GCA_027002625.1 Campylobacterales bacterium | reverse complement strand
TTCACCATCTTCATCTCTTCTTTGGTGTAGCCGTTGTCGAGGAATTTATCGATTTGTGGGATGACGTTGAGGGCTATTTGGTGAGGGAACTTTTTGTGCTCGCTCTCGTCGAGCTTGAAGGCAAAAAAGTCCTTCATCTGCATCACCAGCTCCTCCATGGCGCTCTTGCCAGCTCCACTGGTGGCCTGGTAGGTGGCCACATCGATTCGTTGGACTCCATAGGCGTCGTCGATCGGTTTGAGGGCTTGCACCATCTGGATGGTGGAGCAGTTTGGATTGGCGATGATACCTTTGTTGCGCCATGTGGCGATATCTTCGGGATTGACCTCTGGTACCACCAGTGGGACCTCGGGATCCATGCGAAAGTGGCTGGTGTTGTCGATCACCACGGCTCCAGCTTCTGCGGCAAAGGGAGCGTAGTGGGCCGAGACACTGCCACCTGCGCTAAAAAGAGCAATCTCGATATCCTCTTTTTCGAAGATATCTTCGGTCAGCTCTTGGACTTTTATCTTTTGGCCTTTGAACTCTATCTCACTGCCTGCACTCCTGGCACTGGCCAAAGGAACCAGTTTGTTGATGGGAAAATCCACCTCCTCAAGGACTCTGATCATCTCCTCGCCCACGGCACCCGTGGCGCCTACCACCGCTACGTTAACCTTCCTCATCTTCTTTTTCCTCCTCTTTTGGACATTTTGCTATACTGACGACCCTGTCGCCACTCTCAAGCCGCACCACCATCACACCGCTGGTGTTTCGGCCAGCTTTTCTGATACTTTTCATATCGACTCTGATCATCTTGCCACTGGATGTAAGCACCATCAGATCTTTATCCTCCTCTACCGTCACCACACCTACCACATCACCCGTTTTATGGGTGAGTTTCATAGCGATCACCCCTTTGCCGCCACGGGACTGCTCTCTATACTCTTTGGCTTCGGTACGTTTGCCGATCCCTTTTTCGCTCACAGTCAGCAGCTCTTGCTCTTCGCTTTGGATCGTCTCGGCTCCTACCACCAGGTCGCCTTCGTATTTGAAGCGTATACCGGTCACTCCTCTGGCCGTTCGTCCCATCTCCCGCACATCTTCGACAGGAAATCGTATACACATTCCCTTTTTGGTGATGATGAAGAGCCATTTGGTGTCTGGTTTGACGATTTTGGCCTCTACCAGTTCGTCGTTTTCATCCAGGGTGATGGCTCGCACGCCGCGACTTCGGATATTGCTAAACTCGGCCAGATTGGTTCGTTTGACGATACCGTTTTTGGTAAAGAAGGCCAAAGATTTATCCTCGCTAAAATCTGTTGTCGGGATGATCGCTTTGATCTTTTCGTCAGGCTGGAGCTGCAAGAGGTTGACCACTGCTTTGCCTTTAGCGGAGCGACCGGCTTCTGGGATCTTGTAGACCTTAAGCCAGTAGAGCTGTCCACGATCGGTGATGAACATCAACGTATCGTGGGTATTGGAGATGAAAAAGTCCTCGATGAAGTCATCTTCGTAGGTGGTGACTGCCGTTTTGCCTTTGCCACCTCGTTTTTGCTTTTCGTACTGCTTCAGAGGTACACGCTTGATATAGCCGCGGTGGGTGATGGTGACCACCATCGGCTCGTTGGGGATCAGGTCCTCCACGTCGATCTCGTCATAGCTCTCCACGATTTGGGTGAGTCTTGGAGTGGAGAACTTCTCCTTGATCTGTATAAGCTCCTCTTTGATGATCTCGTTGAGTTTGGCTTCGCTTTTGAGGATAGCGCCAAGACGCTCGATCTCGGCCAAAAGCTCTTTGTATTCTTTTTCGAGTTTTTCACGCTCGAGTCCCGTAAGACGCTGGAGTTTCATATCCAGTATCGCATTGGCCTGGATTTCGCTCAGCTCGAATCTCTCCATCAAGTTGGCTCGTGCGGTGGGGGTATCGGCGCTTGCCTTGATCGTGGCGATCACCTCGTCGATATGATCGAGGGCTTTGAGCAGGCCCTCCAGTATGTGGGCTCTGGCTTTCGCTTTTTCCAGCTCGTAGATGGTGCGGCGGATGACGATGGTGCGCCGGTGGTTGAGGAAAAGATGCAAAAGCTCGAGGAGGGTGAAGACCTTTGGCTCTTTGTTGACGATGGCCAATAAGATTATCCCGAAGGTCACCTCCATCTGGGTCGACTTGAAGAGATTGTTGAGGATGATATCGCTGATGGCGTCCTTTTTGAGCTCTATCACCACCCGAATGCCCTCTCTATCGCTCTCGTCTCGTATCTCGCTGATCCCGTCGATATGCTTTTCGCGTACCAGCTGAGCGATCTGCTCGATGAGTCTGGCTTTGTTGACCTGGTAGGGGAGCTCGTCGATGATGATCGCCTCTTTGTTCTTGAGCTTTTCGATATGGGTCTTGGCTCTGATCTTGATGCGGCCCCGTCCCGTTTTGTAGGCGTTGGCGATCCCTTGTTTGCCAAAGATGATACCGCCAGTTGGAAAATCGGGACCTTGGATATGCCCCATCACATCACCGAGCTCGGCTTGGGGGTTGTCGATGAGCAGCAGCAAAGCGTCGATGAGCTCATCCAAACGGTGGGGTGGGATGTTGGTGGCCATCCCCACGGCGATCCCACTGGAGCCGTTGAGCAGCAGATTTGGCACGCGGCTTGGTAGGACATCCGGCTCTTGGAGGGTGTCGTCGTAGTTTGGGATGAAATCCACCGTATCTTTATCGATATCTCGCAACAACTCTTCGGCCAGTGGAGTCATGCGAGCTTCGGTGTATCGCATGGCCGCCGCGTTGTCGCCGTCGATGGAGCCGAAGTTTCCCTGACCATCCACGAGAGGGATTCGCATACTGAAATCTTGCGCCATGCGCACCAGCGCTTCGTAGACCGCACTATCACCATGGGGATGGTACTTACCGATCACGTCCCCTACGATCCTCGCACTCTTTTTGTATGCGGCGCGGCTGGTGAGGCCCAGCTCGTTCATCGCATACAGGATACGTCTGTGTACCGGCTTGAGCCCATCTCTGGCATCGGGGAGGGCTCGGCCGATGATGACGCTCATGGAGTAGTCGAGATAGCTGTCTTTGACCGTCTCTTCTATATCTATCTCTTGGATATCTTGGT
>JALWZJ010000178.1 GCA_027002625.1 Campylobacterales bacterium | reverse complement strand
CCTCTTCTACCCAAGGAATGGCGTTGTAGGTGAAGATATGGTGCCCCACCCCCGCCATGATCAAAAAGGCCATATAGCCATAAAACGGGATACGAACAATCGATCTGACCTTCTCTTTGCGCGTAAGGTTCCATGCGAACCATGCGATCACCGAGAGGATCATCAAGGCGTAGATGGTGTAGGCCACCCAGTGAAAGCGCAACAGCTCCAAAGATGTCTCGAACATACGAGCTCCTTTCAAAATTTTTTGATATTGTAGTGCTCCAAAGTGGGAGAAATGTTGATTTGAATCAAGAAAAAAAGCAGAATGAACAACAAAAAAACTAAAGTTTTGTATAAAAATAGAACAATTTCCAATAGCCAATTATCCAGAATTTATGCAAAATAGATGATGTATAATAAAAAAGCTTCTTTCAAAGGAGAGACGATGCTCGAGATCGAAAAGAAATTTGTGCTCCCTCCTTGCAAAGCCAAGCGCTACCTCAAAGCCCTCAACAAAAAGTACAAAAAGCAGCATATCCTCCAGTACTACGCCAAGAACATGCGATTTCGCAAAATCGGCGATCGCTACTGGTGCACTATCAAACGTGGCCAAGGGATGGTGCGCGAAGAGATCGAAGAGCCCATCACCAAAGAGGAGTTTTGCGCCTACTGGGAGCAAAGAGAGGGAGAAGCGATCGAGAAGTATCGCTACACTTTTCGCTACAAAAAAGATACCTACGAGCTGGATGAATTCATGGGGCACCTCAAGGGACTTTTGTATCTGGAGATCGAATTTGGCTCTTTGCAAAAGGCCGAGGACTTTACCCTCCCCAAAAAGATCCAAAAGTTCGTTTTGGATGAAGTAAGCGACAATCCAGCTTTTACCAACCGCTCCTTGGCGCTGCACGGCTTGCCGGTCATCTCCCATCCCATAGAAGAGCTCATCGCCCAAAACGAACCCTCAAGCTACCTTAGCGCCTCCTTGAAGCCCAGCTTCCACCCATTTGAAAATGTCTACCTCGTCTTGCAGGTGTGGATCGCTCTTTTGACCAAGGTGATCGAAGCCAACAAAGAGGCGATCTTGGCCAAAGAGGAGGATACCGAACGGCTCCATCAGCTACGAGTGGCTCTGAGAAAAATCAGAAGCTTTCTGGCACTTTTGGACAAAGAGCTCGATCTCCCCCAAGCAAAAGAGCTGCAAAAATCGATCAAAGCCATCATGAAGCAGACCAACCGAGCCAGAGATCTGGATGTCTATTTGGAGTGGATGCAACACTACAAAAAAATAGTCCCTCCAAAAAAATTAAAGAGGCTTATACAGAACCTCCACAAAGAGCGAGAAGCCGCCTATATCGCCCTTTTGCACACTCTTCAAAGCCCTCAATTTTCCCTATTGCTCTTTAGACTCCACTCATTTGCGGCCAACCAGCCTCAACGACAGATCCCATCGATAATTTTGGCCAAAAGAGCACTCAAGCGTCAACTACACAAAGTATGGGAAAGAACCTCCCGCCTCACTGGCTCCTCCAAGCCAAAAAAATACCATCGTCTGCGTATCGAGATCAAGAAGCTGCGCTATTTGATGGAGTTTTTCGCTTTTGTCTTCGAGCCAAAAGAGTACGAAAAGCTCATACACAAGATCAAAAAGATACAAGAGATCTTGGGTCGACATCAAGATACCACCGTACAGATGGAGTATCTGCAGCTTCTTGTACAAAAAAATCCAGCCGAGGAAAAGGCGCTACTTTCGTTGCGACAACACCTCAAACGAAAAGCCAAGAAGCTGCGCAAGAAGTTTCTTGCCTCTTCCTCTTCGATCGCCGATCTCTACGTTACCCTCCCACGCGCCTTGTGTCGCTACTGATCGACGACGATATGTTTGAGGATATCCTCTTTTGCTATCAACTCCTCCACCGCTTGGCGGGCGATCGAAGAGGAGAAGGATGGATGTGCTTGAGGATCGAATCGTTTGCGCATCCCTAAAGGCATAGCACTTTTTTGTAACGATGGCGAAACCAAAAAATCGACCATCCGCTTTTTTATACGCTCTTTGGAGCTATACAGCATCAAATAGCGCCGGTAGATTCGTCCAAGAGGCGGAGCGTCGTTTTGATGACATACGGCACATTTTTGAGCCAAAATTCCCTCTTTCGCACCAAGCCACTCCAAAGCCAACACCACTATCAAAACTACTTTGGCCATACGATCCTCACTTGGGTTCCTTCTCCTTTTTGACTCTTTATCTCAAATTCCAATCCATAAAAGTCGACAATCTCTTGAACGATACTAAGACCCAAACCAAATCCACCTTCGCTTTGGTTCGCTCGAAAAAATCTCTCCGTGATACGATCGAGTGTCTTTTGATCCATACCTATCCCCTTGTCTTCTATCTTGAGACTCTTTCGATCAAGATAGACAAAAATTTCTCCTTTTACAGGAGTGTACTTGATGGCGTTGGAGAGAAGATTGTCTATGAGCTTGGCCGCATCTTCTCTATCCATCCGATGGATCACGCCATCTTCTATGAAACTTTTCATATCGATCTGCTTGCTCTGGGCCATAGAGGCGAAATAGTCGAGTCGCTCTTTGAGAAGTCTGGAGTAGTCGATCGCCTCGATATGTCGTTTGCGCTGATGGCGCAGTCGCAAAAAGACAAGATCATCATAGAGGCGGCTGATCCTTTTGGATGCTATCTCTATACGAGAGAGCTCTTCGCTTTGAATCTCGGGATGGAGTGATCGAAAAAGCTCGATATTGGCCAAAATGGTACTGACGGGTGTGTTGAGCTCGTGTGTGGTGTCTTGAATGAAGCGATCGAGAAGCTGCAGTGTTTGGCGCATAGGAGCCAAAAAGAGTTTTCCCAACCATCTTGCGACCACAAAAACAAAAATCATAGCTACCACAAAAGCGATCAACACCCTTTTTTGAAGCTCTTTTATAGGAGCCTCATCCAAAGGCATCGCCGCTACGATAGTCGCCGCTCCTAAGTAGTATGGTCGTATCTGTGCGCGATAAAAGAGCATATTCCCCTCTTGCCAAAACTCCCTATCCCAATGGATCTTTTGGGGCTTGAAATCGCCTATAAGATAGTTGCGATCTATATCGTACAAAGCGGTGCGTATCCCTTCGATTTTG
>JALWZJ010000177.1 GCA_027002625.1 Campylobacterales bacterium | reverse complement strand
GGCTGAAATATAGGGATGTCTTTAGCGCTTTCTATCAAAAATCGCTTTACATCCGGGGGTGTGAGTACTTGCTTGCGTCCCACCGGTTTGTCTGGCTGGGTAAAGACTCCCACCACTTCAGCGCTTTGGAGTAAACCACTCAGTATCCTTATCGCATATTCTGGCGTCCCCATGAAAACTACTCTCATGCCAATCCTTTGTAATCGATCTGCTTGCCGGCAAGATTTTCTAACAAGATAGTAGCATAGCTTGCTTTGGGGAGGATAAATTCAAGATGAGCTCTCTTTTTTATATGGCGCGTTTTGATGCTATTGGGATAGACAAGAGCCGCTCGTCTTTGGCCAAGAAGAGGTAGATGCTCATCGTACTTCTCTTCTACCTTTCTCGCTTCCGCCCTGGCACGGTAGGCTTTGGAGCCTGGCAGCAGTCCCGTGACCACCACCTTTTTGGCCAAAAAGTCCTCCAACGGAATCTGCGTAGGGGTAAAAAGTTTGGAATCTGCTTGGTAGATATCCCCCTCCAAAAGTTTGAAACGGCCATTTTCGCTCATTCGCACCCGCTCATCCAGCCATCTGTTGAAAAGATCGCTTTGGTAGGCAAAGAGCAGCATCCGCTCCAGCTTCTTGTCTCTTGTAAAAAAATCTCCATCGATGAGAGCTCGTGCCTGATCCAAGGCATTTTGGCCAAACCGCTGGTAGCCGAAGTAGTTGGGCAAGCCCTTGTGTGCAATCTTATCCAAGGCTTTTTGAAGCTGACCAAATCGCTTTGTGTCGATTCTGTCGATCCAGATACCAAAACGATTACCCAAAAGATCACCCATGCGAAGAGGAGTATTACTGCGCCATGTTTGAAGGATTTGGATACGAGGATGGGAGAATTTGGCCAGTCGTCTTAGATGAGAGGCTGGAAAACTTAGATACTGGATCGTTGTGGCGTTTTTGTCTTTGAGTCCCGCATAGCCGATTTGCCGCTCTTGCAAAAAAGAGCCAAGGATCTTCACCATCTCCCAAGTAGAAAGCCCCTCTTTTTGTACTTTGAGGATAGCGTAGCGCCCCTTTTGGCCAAAAGATCGGGCTGGTATCTCTTCGACAAAAAAGCTTTTGGGTGTTTGGCGAAATCCAAAATCTATCCGAGATGGTACCAGATAGCTTCTCATCCGCACCGCTCGGGCAAAAAGAGGGTCCCTCCCTCGTGGCGTCCTTCAAGCAAGAAGCTTTTTGCGTCTTTGAGATCAAATCCACTGGCCAAAAACATAGGCTTGCCTCTTTGGGTCAAAAACTTGGCGGCTTTGAGCTTGGTGACGATCCCACCCGTGGCAAAAGCGTTGTTTGGGTTGCACTGCTGCTCCAATAGTTCCTGGGGGATTTTTTCTACCACTCGAAGCGGCTTGGCATCGGGATGCTTTTTGGGATCTTTGTCGTAAAGAGCGTCGATGTCGCTGAGGATCGCCAGCATATCCGCCCCAAAGTAGTAGGCCACATGGGCCGAGAGCTGATCGTTGTCCCCAAAGACAAGCTCTTCGGTGGCTGTGACATCGTTTTCGTTGATGATCGGGATCACTCCGTTTTGCAGCAGGACCTCGATCGCCTGCTTTGCGTGATGGGTACGCTTGCGACTATCAAAATCGTCGGCGCTGAGCAGCACCTGTGCTACAGGGATCCCAAAACGCTCGAACTTCTTTTGGTAGCTGCGCATCAAAAGGGGCTGGCCGATAGCGGCGAGAGCTTGCTTGTTGGCCACTTTGGATCGATCCAAGGGTAGCAGAGTATAGCCAGCCGCTACCGCTCCGCTACTGACCAGTATCACCTCTTTGTCTTTGGCGAGTTTGGCCAAAAGCTCCACCAGATTGCTCATCCGCTCTTTGGCCAATCCTCCATTCTCGGTCAATACGGCACTACCAACCTTAAGAACGATTCTCTTCATCCCTCGCCTTCTTTACCAGATCATATAAAGCATATTTCAAAGGCTCGATATTGATCTTGGCCACTGCGGAGATAGGAAAGACAAAGTAGGGATTTGTTCGATCGTACTCTTCCAGATCTTGCAAGTAGTATAGATACCGCTCATCTAACCCATAGCGATTTTCACCACCGGGCTTGAGACCAAGTCCCTCGATAAAACCCTCGATTCGTCTATTGGCCTCCTCCACGTCGAAGGTGTCGATCTTCGTTAGCGCAATCGCGAAACTTCTTTTGGCCAACTCTTCGCTGAAGCTTTCGAGCTCTTTTCGAAGGGTTTTGAATTGGGCTATGGGATCGCGGTAACTGGAGATATCGATCATATACAAAAGCGTCTTCGTACGCTCTATGTGACGCAAAAACTGCAACCCAAGCCCTTTGCCCTCGCTGGCCCCTCCGATGATACCTGGAATATCGGCCATCACGAAACTCTCGTACTCGCTCACTCGCACCACTCCAAGCTTGGGTGTGAGGGTGGTGAATTCGTAGTTGGCCACTTCAGGCTTGGCGTTGGAGAGAGTGGAGATGAGCGTCGATTTGCCCACATTGGGAAACCCTACCAATCCAACGTCGGCGATGAGTTTGAGCTCGAGTCTGATGTGACGAGTCTTGCCGGGAAGTCCTGGCTGGGCATAGGTGGGACGCTGATTGGAAGCGCTTTTGAAGTGCCAGTTGCCCTTGCCTCCTTTGCCCCCTTCCAAAAAGAGCACCTTTTGCCCATCTTCTACCAAATCGAGCAAAAGCTCTCCCGTATCGGCATCATAGACTTGGGTGCCTGGAGGTACGATGAGTATGAGGTCTTCTCCATTTTTCCCATGTTTGCGTCGTCCCTCACCCGGTCGGCCGTTTTGGGCTTTGAGGACCTTTTTGCCTTTGTAGTGCGAAAGGGTATGGGTGTTTTTGTCCACGACAAAGTAGACATCACCCCCCTTGCCACCATCCCCTCCGTCGGGTCCACCTTTGGGTACGAATTTCTCTCTACGAAAACTTACAGCCCCTTGGCCACCTTTGCCCGAGTGGACGGTGAGTTCGACACTATCTATGAACATGGATATTTCCCTTGAAAGTAAGCAGAAGCGGTCGCTGCTTGGAATAAGCCCAAAGGCTTATTCTGCAGGATATACGGAGACTTTTTGTCTATCTTTGCCGTATCGCTCGAATTTGACAAATCCGTCGATCAGGGCGAAAATCGTATGATCTTTTCCAAGACCTACATTGTTGCCTGGATGGACTTTTGTACCTCTTTGGCGAATGATGATGTTGCCAGCCCGTACAAATTCGCCACCAAATTTTTTCACACCTAAGCGGCGACCCGCACTATCGCGGTTGTTCTGGGTACTCCCTTGACCTTTCTTGTGAGCCATTTCTTCTCCTTATGCGTTGATCGCTGTGATTTTGATGCGAGTGAAATCTCTTCTAAATCCTCGCTTGACTTTGGAGTCTTTTCTTCTTCTTTTTTTGAAGATGACTACCTTTTTGTCTCGACCTTCGTTGATCACTTCACCTACTACGACAGCGCCCTCTACGTATGGAGCCCCCACTTTGAGCTCGCCGTCGTTGATAGCCAAGACCTCTTTGAATTCCACTTTCGTTTTGGGATCCAACCCCATTTTGTCCAGCTTGAGGATATCGCCCTCTTGGACTTTGTACTGTTTTCCACCATTTTTGATGATCGCATACATCTTAGCCAATCCTTTGCCGATTTTAGTTGCGAATGATATCCAAAGGCTTATTAAAGTTTGTTTAAACTTTGGCTATAGCTTCGATCTCCACCAGAGCGTTTTTGGGCAAAGTTTTGACCGCTACCGTACTTCTTGCAGGCCTGTGGTCTTGGAAATATTGGGCATAGATACTATTCACTATCCCAAAATCTTCCATATCGGCCAAGAAGATGGTGGTCTTGATCACCTTGTCCAGTCCACTCCCGGCAGCTTCGAGCACGTTTTTTAGATTTTGCAACACCTGCTCTGTCTGCGCTTCGATCCCTTGGGAGAGTATCTCCTCACCGCCATCGGGCTTCAATGCGATTTGACCGGAAGTGAAGATAAACGAATCCACTCGCATCGCTTGAGAGTATGGGCCGATGGCCGCTGGAGCTTTGTCGGTATGTACTGGTCTCATGTTGTCTCCTTTTTGGCCAAAATTATACCAAAAGCCCCCTTTTATGCGAGATAAAAAATTTTTATGTTACAATCGAAACAAACATCTACGAAAGGATGGAACGATGGATCTGATTGGACTGATCGACTCGATCAAACTTCCGGTGGAAATCCCTTTGCTTCTACACCCCGTGACAGTACACTTTGCGATCGCTATTCCGGTGATCGTCATGCTTTTGGAGATCGTCAATCTCTTTACAAAACGAAAATGTGTGGGTGTGATCTCCACCCTCTTGCTGCTACTGGCTACGGGTATCTACTTCGCTGCCGTGATGACGGGAAAAGTAGATGGTAGTGAAGCGGCAGCACTCCTTAGTCCTGAAGGCAAAGAGGAGCTCAAAGAGCACAAAACGCTCGGTATCTATCTGCTCTACGGTATGGGGGCACTTTTTGTCTTGCGCCTTATCATCGCCGCTTTTCAAGGCATTTTGGCCAAACTCTTCTTCATTGTCGTCTTGGCGATATTCTTGGGCTTTATGTTTAGACAAGGAAAAGATGGTGGAGAGCTGGTCTACACCTATGGCGCCAACGTAAAGGCGGTCAGCGTAATGGACGATAAGGTGATGGAGCTCGAAGATGAGCTCGAAAGCTGCAAATCACAGCAAGCACAAAGCTCCAGTAGCAGTTTGGTCAGCAGTAGCGAAAGCTCTACAGGCACCGAAGAGAGTAGCGAAGCCTCCAGCGAAGAGACGAGTAGCAGCCAACAAAGCAGCACCAGCGAAGAGGCGAGCAGCTCCTCTCAAAGTTCTTCCGCTTTGATAGAAAAAGCCAAAGAGGCTTTGGATCAGATCAAGGGAGTGGCCTCTTCTGCCATCTCCTCCGCCGAAGCTCTTCAGTGAGCCTGGGGCTTTGCCCCTAAAAACTTTCGATCACCTCTTTGAATACTTCGTAAAGCTTTTGTACCTCTTCGAGACTGGTGCGTTCATTGGGCGCGTGGATCCTGTCGTTCTTGACGCCAAACTCTATCGTCTTGACCCCATACTCGGCCAAAAATCTCGCGTCACTCGTCCCACCAGCCGTAGAGTGCTTGGGAGTGATGCCCGTAACCTTTTGGATCGCTTGGTCTATGAGGCGAACGATCTTGCTGTTTGGATCGGTCATGAAAGGTTTGGCACTTTGGCTAAGCTTCAGTGAGTAGTTCATCCCGTCAAAGTAGCGGTGTACGAAGCGCTCCACATCCTGCATGGTGGTATGGGTGTTGTTACGCACATTGAACATCATTTTCAGCTTGCCTGGCGTGACATTGGTCACCTCCATCCCGGCACGGATGTCTGTGATGACGAATTTGCTGGGAGCAAAATACTCGTCCCCCTCATCCAGATCCACTCCAGCCATAAAGGGGAGCACCTGGGCCACTTTGTGGATGGGGTTAACCGCTTTTTCAGGATAGGCCGCATGCCCTTGCTTGCCAATTTTTTCTATCACGCCATTGATGGAGCCTCTGCGTCCGATCTTGATCGCATCGCCAAAGCGCTCCTCACAGGTGGGCTCGGCCACGATGGCGTAGTCAGGAATCATTCCCATACGCTCCAGCTCGGTGAGAGCGTATCTCGTCCCCCATTTCGCTTCCCCCTCCTCGTCACTGGTGAGCAGAAGTGAAAGAGTGCCATTGAAATCCTTGGCCTCTTTGGCCGCCTGCACGAAAGCGGCCACCCCGCTCTTCATATCCTGGGCGCCTCTGGCGTAGATGTAGCCATCCCTCTCCACCGGCTCGAAAGGGTCGCTCTGCCACCCGTCCCCCGGCGGCACCACATCCACATGCCCGGCAAAGCATAGATGCTCTCCCTCCCCAAATTTTTTGTACAAAAAGAGATTCTTCACTCCATTTTTATTAAACCAAAGAGCATGATAATCATCCAGATACTCTCTGATAAACTCCAAACTCCCCGCATCGTCTGGCGTGATGCTGGGAAAGCTGAGCAGTTTTTTGAAAAGTTCGATCACTTCCATCATGGATGCTCATAAAAAAGATACTGCGTAGCGTAGTCGCTAAACTCGAAGTAGACCTTTTTGCGTCTCTCTTCTTTTTGAAGCTGGCCATCGAGATTGAGGTCGATATAGCCATATCCATAGCGGTAGGGTCTGGGCCGATTGTCGTCCGTGCCGTAGGCGGTGGAGATCTTGTCGATATCCATGATGCGCTTGACGATCTTGCCACCGCTGTAGATCTCGAGCACTCCATTGGTACCGGTCCAGTTGACTATGGCGCGCCCAAGTTTGTTTTGGGTCTCTTGGGTACAGCCTGCAAGAAAAAATGCTACAATAGCGAAAAAGAGTGCTTTTTTCATTGTGCGTCCTTTTTTGCGACATTATAACAAAAAGGAGAGCTCATGAGTGGGTGGACCTGTTCACACCAGATCGGCGAGTTTTGTGATCTACTCAAAAAACCTTGCGATCCTGGAGACAAGGGATGTGTACTCTATGGCAAAGCGCTCTTTAGCAATCCCAATACCCCATCCAACGAAGCCCTCAAACGCCGCCAAGAGATCGAAAAAAAGAGAAAAGCAAGAGGTTATGAATGAGTCTGGCATACAAACTTCCCTATACCTATGAAGATTACAAGCGATGGAAGGGTGATTGGGAGCTGATCGATGGTGAAGCGGTGGCGATGGCGCCAAGTCCTATCGGACCACACCAAAATCTTTTACTAACGATTGGGGCACAAATCAAAACATCTTTGGATCATTGTAAAAAACAATGCTACGCCTACGCCGAGCTGGATTACATCATCGATGAGTTCAACGTCTTTCGCCCCGATATCGCCATCACTTGCCAAAAAGTGATAGATTTCATCCGAACGCCTCCCAAGTTTATTATAGAGATCCTCTCCCCCTCCACCGCTCTTAAAGATACGACGATAAAATTTCAAACCTATCAAAAAGAGGGGGTGGAATACTACATGATGGTGGACTACAACCTCAAAAAGGTCAAACTCTACAAGCTCATCAATTATGAATATAAAAAAATCGATGAAAAGAGCGAGGGCAAAATGGAAGTGGATCTCGATGGATGTACGATACAATTTGATCTTGACAATTGGTGGAAATCGATCTAAAGGAGAAACGATGAAAAAATGGATACTATTATTGGGCGCTACGCTCGCTTTTGCCAAATTCGCTCCAAACAGCGACTGTCAAAAGTGCCATCCAAAAATATTCGAAGAGTACCAGACCAGTATGCACGCCAACGCCACCATCTTCAAAGACCCGATCCACAAAGCGGTCTGGCTCAAAAATCCTTTGAGTAAAAAAGGGGCCTACAAATGTGCCAAGTGCCATACCCCAGCAGCCGACAATCTCAAAGAGCTCATGGCTCCCAACGGCATTGGCCCAGATCCCAAAAACCCCACCCAAAACGATGCTGTCGCCTGTGCCTACTGCCACCGCATCCAAAAGATAGAACCAGGCCTTAAAGCCAACAAAAACATCATCAGCCCAGAGCCCAAAAAATATTTTGGAGCGAGGATCGATCATATCAAATCCCCCTATCACAAAATAGACACCTCCAATCCAAATTTCTTGCAAGGCAACGTCTGTATGGGATGCCACTCCCACAAACGCAACAAATTTGGCCTCAACGTCTGCTCCACCGACGAAAAGGGAGAGATCGAAAACACTCGCTGTACCAGCTGCCATATGCCAAAAGTAAAAGGCAGCGTCTCTACTCTACGAAAAACTCCCGCCCACGCTTTCCATGGATTTGCAGGAGCCCATACCCACTCCCAGATGTTGGCCAAATATGTGGATATCGAATTTTTACCACATCTTCAAGGCTTTGAAATCTCACTCAACTCCCGCATCCCCCACCCAATGCTTTTACATCCGGCCCGTGTGGCCTTTTTGAAAGTGATGGTCAAACGAGGAGACAAACATGTCTTTACAAAAGTGGAAAAACTTGTACGGATTTTGGGAGCCAAGGGCAAACCCACTCCTCCATGGCTGGCACGTGAGGTGGTCAAAGATACAATGCTCAAAGCCAATGAAAAAAGAAACTTCTTCTATGACTTCAAGCTCGAACCTGGCGATAAGGTGATCGCAGTATTGGGATATAGGCTGGTCAAGCCGCCTTTGGCCAAAAAGCTCGGGATCGACGATCCAGAAGCCACCGAGCCAAAAATCTTCAAAAAAGAGGTTTTTCTCTACGAAAAGTAGAGATCGTAAACCTTTTGAATCTTTTGGGCAAAGAGTTCCAAGGAGATGTTTCGCCCCTCTCTTGCAAACTCCTTGCCCTCGAAAAAGAGCAAAATAGCCGGAGCGTTAAAGATATTGAATCTCCCACCAAGTTCGGGTAGATCAGCCACATTGGCCTCGTAGAGCTCCACTTTTGGGAAGCGTGTTTGAAAAAGAGCCTCCACCTTTGGCTTGAGAGCGTCACAGACATTGCAGTTTGGGGCACTGATGTAGAGCAGCGCAGCATCCTTTTGTAGAGCTTCGTCTATTTGCTCCATAGTGGTCACTTTTTGCATCCTACCTCCTTTGCGCATACGATTTTGCCCTCTTTGGCTATATAGTCCAAAAACTCCTTATAGGTCTCGTCATGCCCCAAAGTCGAGGCGTCCCCTATACAGATGAGCTTTCTTTTGGCTCTGGTGATGGCTACATTGAGACGGCGCAGATCTTTCAAAAAGCCAATCTCGCCTTTGGGATTGGAGCGGACGAAACTAATAAGAATAATCTCCTTTTCTCTGCCTTGAAAGCCATCGACGCTCTTGATCTCGATGACTCTCTCTTCGGTATCGATCAACTTCTTAAGCCTCTTAACCTGAGCGGCGTAGGGACTGATGATCCCGATCATCCCAGGATCAGCCCCCATACGCAGCAGCTCTTCGCTCAGCTTCTTGGCAAGCTCGGCCTCTTTTATGTTTTGATAGCTGGTGCTGCGATCTGGCAGGGTTTCTGGCGCCTCGATGCCAGTGGTATCCACGAAGACTACCGGAGTGCTGTCCAGCACCTCTTCGTAGCTACTGGGCTGCGAAAGCCCAAGATCGGCGATCGTATGATCCTTGACGCTCTCGTCGGCGATCAGTTTGCCATCATAAAATTTTTGGTTGCTAAAGCCCATAATCTTTTCGTTCATCCGATACTGGATGCGAAGCATCGAGGAGTTGGCGGGATTACGCTCGATCAGCTCTTCAAAGAGCGAGATCTTGAGCTCTTTGGAGTCGCTCAGCACCGTAGGGGGCAGCTGCTTGTGGTCGCCTGCGATGATGAAACGGTGGGCGTGGAGGATGGGGATGAGAGTGGATGGGATCACCTGCTGGCTCCCTTCATCTATCACCGCCACATCGAACTCGCTCTCTCGCAGCAGATCGCTCATGATCATCCCGTTGGTAGAGAGCACCACATCGGCAGATTGTATGATTTTTTGATAGGCCCGCTCCTCTTGGAAGCGAAGATCTTTGACAAGACTCTCTATTTTTCGATCCATCTTGATCCATTTGGCCATCGACTGCATCGTAGCCACACTCACCCCTCTTTGCGATTTGCCGTGGGCCGCGAGGGTGAGGATGCGATCATGGCTCATTCCTCTGGCTCTTGCTTGGGTCGGTTTGGAGTGCTGATCACGCTCTTTGACCAGTAGTCCCACCTCTTCCCATCCTTTTTTGATCGCTTCGGCTTCCAGGCTCTTCTCGTACTGGGCGTGGATACTAAACTCCTCCAGCTCGTACAAAATCCTTGCTGGATGGCCTATACGCACCAGTGAGAGGTCATGCGTGGCCAAACGCTGGAGCATATTGTCCACGGCGGTGTTGGAGTCGGCCGTAGCCAAAACCTTGTTGCCTCGCTTTACTTCTTGGAGTATGAGCTCAATCAGTGTGGAGGTCTTGCCGGTCCCCGGAGGTCCGTGGATCAAGAAAAGCTCGCTTCCAAGCGCCTTTTGGACCGCCTCGGTCTGGGTGGGATTGAGTCTGGTCTGTAGTGTGAACTCTACTGGCTTCACAGCCTCTGGCTCCCAGATACCAAGGGCCACGTTTCGCATCCTGCGCTTCACTCCCGTAGCGTGACGAAGAGCCAGGAGGTTCTCTTCCATCCGCTTGAAGGTGACGTCATTGACGTACAGATCCACCCTGATCCCCTCGCCGTAGACCCATTTGGGAGGAAGTTGATCGAAAGCTACGGTGATAAAATTTTTGCGCACTTCACTGACAGTTCCTGTCAGATCGCTCTTGAGTGGATC
>JALWZJ010000176.1 GCA_027002625.1 Campylobacterales bacterium | reverse complement strand
ATCCATGAGGAGAGCTGAGTGCGGGTCTGGAAATAGTGTTGGCTGTAGAGTTGGAAGAACCAAAAGAGTGCGATGCCTATCATCCCCAAAAAGATAGTGAATATGATTCTCATCTTACTTACCCTCTCGCAAAATGGCCGGTTGCTGACCGGTGAGGGTATGGAGGAAAGCGACGAGGGCTTCTTGCTCTTCGGGCGTGAGGTGAAATCCCAAATTGTGATAGGACATCTTCTTTATCGCTTGGCGCAAGGTGGAGACGCTGCCGTCGTGAAAATAGGGGGCTGTGAGAGCGATATTGCGAAGGGTTGGGACCTTGTAGACACCTTTGTGATCGGGATTTTTGGTCACTTCGTAGCGGTCGTGGGGAGATGGACCCTGATATGGGATCACCGTGCCGATCTTTTGAAAGGAGTTGCCTCCTATATTGATGCCGTTGTGGCAGGTGATACAGCCGAGCTCCTTGAAAAGCAGATACCCTTTATGCTCTTTTGGCGAAAGAGTGGTCTCTTTGCGCAAGAATTGATCGAATTTCGAGTTTGGAGTATAGAGGGCCTTTTCAAACTCCGCTATCGCTTTGGTCACCATATCGATGGTGATCTTTTGGCTGCCGAAGATCTCTTCGAAAGCTTTTGGATAGTAAGGAGAGTTTTGCAAGCGTGTTAGAAGGAGGGAATCGCTCATGTTCATCTCTTTTGGGTTGTGTAAGGGGCCCAGGGTCTGCTCTTGGAGCGTGGCGACTCTGCCGTTCCAAAACTGTGCGAAATTGAAAACGGAGTTGTAGACGGTGGGGGAGTTGAGATCCCCTTTTTGTCCTCCCACTCCGATGGAGAGGGGCTTGTCGTCGGCTCCTCCATGCTCTGGCTTGTGGCAGCTGGCACAAGAGACGCTCCGGTCACTGGAGAGCATGGGATCAAAAAAGAGGACCTTTCCAAGCTCGGCAAGCTCTTTGTCGTAGGGCACCTTTTGTGGGATGGGGGCAAGAGGTGATCGAGCAAATAGCAGTAGAGGCAGCAAGAGGAGCCAAAGCACTCTCATCTTCCACTCTTTTTGGCCAAACGTAAAAATTTTTTCAAGCCCATCTTCTCTTTTTTTTGGATTTTATATCCTATCAATTTCAAATAACTCCTGATCTCTTTTTGACTGATCCCGCTACGTTTGGCGTAGCGTCTTAGCAGATAGGTGGGTATCTTGGTGTGAGATTTCAAGAAGTTATCGGCCAACATCTCGTACTTTTTAGCTCTCTTGGAGCGGTAGCAAAATCTGGCGAAAACGAAAGGCAGTCCCGTCTTTTGGTACCACAACGTAGCCAGATCCTTGCAGTTTCGACTCTTTTGCACCAACGCCTTATCCCCTATTCGTACCTCTCCTTCCACCCCCAATATCTTGGCCAAAACGTTGGAGGTGTTGGACTCCTCGTCCTCTTTGGACTCTCCCGGACAGATGAGTACGCTGAGGACTTTTTGGTAGGCGACGATACCAAAATCGCTACAGCGGTATTTGGGAGAGAATATACTCGATATCACCGCCGCCTCCACCCTCCCTTTGATGAATTTTTTGTTGACTTGTGCCGGTGAGCCTTTGTAGAACTCCAAGGCTTTGCGACTACTGGACTCTTTGAGCCGTTTTTTCAAGAAGATATAGAATGGAAGGAGATTGATATAATCTATTTTGCCTATAATCATGGCGATATTATTTCAAAGTTTTGTTAAAATAAGCATAAATAAATAACGCAAGGATAAAAATGGTTCGTATCGAGTTTTTGGGTCCTATTGGAAAAGGGCCGATGCAGATGGAGGCCAAAAATCTCAAAGAGGTGGCCAAGGAGCTACAAAAAGACAAAGAGCTGCGAAAGTGGCTTGGTGAATGTGCCGTAGCCGTCAACGACCAGTTGGTACAAAGCCTCGATATAGAACTCAAAGAGGGGGATAAGGTGACACTCCTTCCTCCCGTGTGTGGGGGCTAAGATGCTCGAGCTCTATCCAGGACAGCTCGATGTGGACAAGATCTTCTCACGATGGCGCAAGTGGGGAGAGGATAAAAACTATGGCGCTTTTATCACCTTCGTAGGGACGGTACGCGCAGAAGATAAGATAGAGGCGCTCAGTTTCGATGTCTACGAGCCCATTTTGGCCAAATGGTTCGAGGAGTGGCAAGAAAGGGCGCAAAAAAGAGGAGCCCATCTGATGATGGCCCACTCCATTGGCAATGTGCCCGTGCACACTTCCAGCTATATGGCGGCGGTCTTTAGCCCCAAGCGGAGGGTAGCTTTGGAGCTTATCGATGAGTTCGTGGAGGATTTCAAGGCAAACGCCCCTATATGGAAATATGACGTGATCGCCGGCGAGCGTCGCTACGCCCGTGAGCGCAGCCAAAAGCTCAAAGGGAGCGGGCTGCTTTTAGATGGCGATCAGTAGAAGCTTGTGTACCAGATCGGTCAAGCGCATCAAATCGGTGGGGCTTTGTCTGATTTGGGTCAGCATCTGATCGAAAATTTTTGGATCGATCATCTTTTCTGTTAGGTAGTTGCGAAAACCGTCTTTCAAGGTTTCGCTGCTTCGTGTATAGAGCACCACATCCTTTGCGATGGCGGTGACGAAGAAGTTGACCAGCTCGATCAACTGATTTTGGATCTCTTTGCCCGTAGGATCTTTGGGGATGAAGGCTTCGAGCAGTTGCAAAAGCTGGTCGATTTTGAAGGTGGAGATGATGAGCATCAAAAGCTCCAACACCTCTTCGAGCTCATACTCCTTGAGCTCTTTGAGGTAGATCGCAAGCAAAATGAACTTGACAAGATCGATATATTTGAAGAAATTTTCGCTTCTGTTCTCTTCGAAGTTCAAAAACTGGGTGATTTTACGTTTGTAGTTGAGGATATGAAAAGGCTCCAGATTGAGGTGATGGGAGTTGCGCAAGACCCACTGAAGGCTAAATCCCAAGGAGCGCTCGATCTCCAAAAGCTTTGGATAGAGTCTTGTACCAAGCTCCAGCTCCTTGTCGTAAAACTCTTTTTTGACCTTGGAGATGGAGAGCAAGACGCTCAGCATCAGATAGGATCGGACCTTGAGCAAAAACTTCTCCTCGCCCAAAGCCTCGAAATCGGCTAAAAAGGTGACTCCTGCATTGTCGATGATGAGATTGGCTACCATCGTGGCTATGATCTGGGGGCGTAGAGGATGGGAGAGCACCTCTTTTTCCAGTGAAGGATAGAGGGCTTTGGGGAAATATTTATAGAGGTAATGTTCCAAAAAAGGATCTTCCACCAGTTCGGTCTTGAGCAGCAGATTTTTCAAAAATATCTTGCTGAAGGAGAGCAATATCCCCAAAATGGGCCTCACGATCGCTCCATTGCCATCCAAAACGGTGTGAAACTCCTTGTTTTTGGGAATATCGTAGTGGTGTCGCTCGAAAAACTCCACTCCCGATTCCAAAAGATCGATCGTTTGCAAAAACTCTTCGAGCATGCTTTGGGAGCGGATCGCATCGAGGGTGATGGCCAAGGATTGACTATGATTGTTTCCAAAGACCTTTTGTAAAACGTTTTGGGTGAGCTCTTTTAGGATCTCGTTACGTCTTTTTTGGGTCAGTTTGCCCTCTTTGAGAGCTTGATTTAGAGCTATTTTGAGATTGACCTCGTGGTCGCTGGTGTCCACTCCGGCGGAGTTGTCTATGCTGTCGAGATTGATATGCCCACCATTTTTGGCGTATTCGACGCGCCCCTTTTGGGTAAAGCCCAGATTCCCGCCCTCGCACACGGCGTAGCATCGCAGCTGCATAGCATCCACGCGTACCGGTTCGTTGATCTTGTCGGCGATGAGGAGGTTGGATTCGTCGCTGGCTTTGACGTAGGTGCCTACGCCTCCTATATAGAGCAGATCCACTTTGGCCTTGAGTACGGCACGGGCCAGCTCCTCGCCGCTGACCACACTCTTTTTGATACCGAGTGCCTTTTTGATCTGAGGAGTAAGCTCGATCTCCTTGGCCTCTCTATCGAAGACACCACCTCCATCACTGATGATCCTTTTATCGTAGGCGCTCCAGCCAAGACCCGCTTCGAAGAGCCGTTTACGCTCTTTGTAGGCTTTGTGGGGGTTTGGGTCTGGGTCGATGAATATCTCGTGGGAGCCAATGGCTCCAAGGAGCCGTATGTTTGGATTGATGAGCATACCGTTGCCAAAGACGTCGCCCCTCATGGAGCCGGTGCCTACTACGCTGATGGGATCGTTGAAGATATCTACACCTTTGTCGATGAAGTGGCGTGCGGCGCTGATCCAGGCCCCATGAGCGGTGACACCCAGCTTTTTGTGGTTGTATCCATATTTTCCACCACTGGCAAAGGCATCCGCCAACCAAAAGCCTCTTTTGATAGCGATCTGGTTGGCCACATCGCTCATATCCGCCGTTCCTTTGTCCGCTGCGACCACGAAGTAAAAATCCTCCCCGGCTTCTGGAGATGGGTCGATCAGATCCAGTAGAGCCTCGATATAGAGGCTATAAAGCTTTGTAAACTCCTCTTTGCTCACCTTTTGGAAAGTGAAGATTCCCCCTTTGGCGCCGCGTGGAACGATAATGGCGTTTTTGGCTTCTTGGGTGATCATCAAAGATTTGATCTCTTCTCTAAAATCCTCTCTATCGCTCCACCTGATCCCCCCTCGGCTGATCGGATCCGTGCGCAGATGCACGCCCAAAAATTTGGGATGGTAGACGAAGGCCTCGATATTTGGCTCCAAAGAGGGGAGCAGCTCTTTGATCGCTTTGATGTCGAATTTGAAGGCTTTGGCTTCGTTTTGGCCAAAGAAGTTGGTCTTGAGGATATGGTGAGTAAGAGCTTGAAGGATTCGTAAGATCCGGTCCGCTTCGTAATTTTTTATCTGCTTGAAAAGCTCTTCTTCCTCGTATCTTTTTTGCCGACAAAAGTCTTTGGCTATCGTAGCGGCGATGGAGTGGTAGTGCAAAAATATCTTGATCAAGATCTCTTCTTGTTTGTGCAATAGCTGGGCCAGATATTTGACCATGATACGCAAAAAGAGGATCTCCTCGACCCCTACCGACTCCAAAAGGGCGAGTCTGTAGAGTCTACATCTTTTGGGTATACGCCCGATGAGAGCTTGTTCGATGATGGTGTGCAAGATCTCTTCGGATCTTTTTATCTGTGTGGTGTCGGCTTGGAGTAGTAGCCAGGAGATGTGCCCCCCTTTGCCTTGGTAGCTGACGTTGTCGATCGTCTCGATCCCGAAATCTTCCAAAAGGGGTACTATCGTCGAGAGAGGGATTTTCGTTTTTGAATAGATCTTGAGCTGAGGTGGCTCCCCATCCAAAAAGAGGATGAAGATGTTTTGGAGATTGGATAGGATCTTTTCATCCTCTTTGGTATAGGCCTCGCTACAGCTGGGTAACATTCCATCTCCTTGCGGTTGGTGGCTTTGTTGTATAATAGCACAAACTCTTAAGGAGAGGGAATGATCAGTTTCGAAGAGTCGATGGAGAGACTCCAAGGACTCGAAGTGCCGCTATGCGGTGTGCAAAAGCTCTTTTTGACGCAAACGCTTGGGCGCCACTTGGCCCAAGACGTGGTAGCAGATGAAGATAATCCATCAGCCCCCACAGCAGCGATGGACGGCTACGCCATCAAAGCCCAAGATCAGGTCAAGAGGAGCTTGCGGATCGTTGGCCAAACACCGGCTGGAAGTGAAGTAAAAAGAGAGCTTGGAGAGGGGGAGGCGATCAAGACCTTTACGGGCTCTTTGATGCCAGAAGGTGCCGATACGCTCATCCCCATCGAAAACGTTAGGGTAGAGGATGAGAAGATTCTCATCGAAAAGCCCGTACCCGAAGGTTTTAGTGTACGTCCGGTAGGAGAGAACTACACCAAAGGCGAAGTGCTCATCAAAAAGGGCTCTCGTATAGGTTTTGCCGAAATTGGCGTAATGGCCAGTCTCAATATCGTGATGCCGCTGGTCTATCAACGACCAAAGGTAGGGATACTCTCCACTGGTAGCGAAGTGCTCGAAATCGGAGAGCCACAAAGCTCCCCGGCCCAACTGCGCAGCTCCAACAACTATACGCTCGAGGCTTTGACGACTCTTCATGGGGGCGAGCCTGTGCAGCTGGGAGCTGTGGGAGACGAGAGGGCTCAAATTACCCAGGCGATGAGAGAGGGGCTAAAAAGCAGCGATATTTTGGTCACCACCGGTGGGGTGAGTGTGGGGGATTACGATTTTGTCAAGGATGTGGTACGAGAGGCTTTGGGAGCAGAGGTGGCTTTCAAAGGAGTGGTGATCAAGCCGGGTCAGCATGTGATGGTAGCGCAAGCTGGTCAGAAGTTCATCGTCTCTTTACCGGGATTCGCCTACTCCAGTACGGTGACTTTCATGCTCTATGTGCTCCCATTGATCTATCGTATGCAAGGCTCGAACTACTGGCCGAAGATGGTCTACGCTACCCTCAAAGAGCCCTTTGTCAAACGAAGCAAAAAGACAGAGTTCACTCCTTGCAATGTCTCTATCGAAGATGGGGAGTTTTTCGTGGATTTTGCCGGCAACAAGGAGGGCAGTAGCGCCATACTGACCAATATGTTGGGAGAAAATAGAGCCCTTGTGGTCACATCGCCCCAAGAGGGTAACAAAGATGCCGGCGAGCGGGTGCTCGTATGGCTGATCAATCACATTTGAAAGGATAGAGAATGAAAAAACTGATTGCACTGCTTTTTGCGGTAGGTCTGCTCTTTGGAGCCCAGGCGAAACTGGATAAGAAATTTACCCTCACCACAGTGGAGGGCAAAAAGATCCATATTCATATCAAAAAAAACGGCATAGAGGTCAAGGAGTATCCAAATAAGGTGATCATCCTCGACTTCTTCGGCAAAAACTGCCCTCCTTGTCGCATAGAGATACCGATTTTGGGTGATCTGCAAAAGAAGATGGCAGATACGCTACAAATCATCGGACTGCATGTGCAGCGACCCCTCTCACCAAGCGATGTGGCGATGCTGAGAAAAATGGGGATCAACTACCCGATAGTCGATTATTTGACAAATAAAGAGAACGAGGAGTTTGTAGAGTTTATGGGCAGACTCACGGGCTGGAGCGGAAGTATCCCCTATATGCTCTTTTTCGATCGAAACGGCAACTATGCTGGATATCATATGGGAATGGCCCAAGAAAGCAGTCTGGAAAAATTTATCCAAAAACTCGCCACTCCCAAAACAGCGGCTCCCAAAGAGAGCAACGCAACAAAAAAGTAGCCCTTAGGCTACTTTTTCAAAAACTCCTTGATCGTCTCTTCGTCGAGCTTTTCTTTGTCATATTTGACCACGATGATCTTTTCCGTTTCGTTGATGTAAAAGTCGGTGATCCCTTTCATTACTTTAAGCCCTGCAAGTTTCTCTTTGTCGTAGTGGTCGAAGTCCAAGAAGAGGTTGGCCCGCACTCCAGGATTTCGCATCCCAACGATCCAATAGATCCATACCACGCAGACGATGAGTACAAAGATCGCTACCGCCTTTTCACCTCCGTACTGGTACAAGAGCCCCCCTATCGCACCGCCTAAGAATATCCCGATATAGGCGAAGGTGTTGGCCACACCCAGGGCCGCTCCTTTTTGGTGCACTCTGGCAAATTTGCTCACGAAACTTTGCAAAAGTGGCTCAAACATATTGAAGCCTATGAAGAAAAAGACGGCTCCGATAGTAAAAAGGACAAAAGAGTCGCTAAAGCCCATGAGTGCAAAAGCGGCGGCGATGAAAAGCACGGAGACTATGAAGACCTCTTTTCCTTTGTGGTACTTCTCTCCAAAGACAGCTGCCGGACCCATGGCGAGGATCCCGAAGATCACGGCTGGCAAGTAAACCTTCCAGTAGTGCTCCGGTCCCATACCGAATTTTTGCTTCATGAGGATCGGAATGAGGAAAAAGGCGATCGCCATGGTAGAGGAGTGGAACAAGAAGGTGATGTACATCCGCACGAGGTCTTTATCTTTGAAGACCTCCTTGATCTTGGCCTCCTCTTCGCTGTAGTGGTGGACGATCTTGGGAGGCTCGGGCACTGCGGTAAAGAGGATCCCAAGAGCCAAGATAGCCAAAATAGCGGTGAGCCAAAAGAGAGCCTTGACGCTATAAAGCCCCCCGATGATGGGACCGATGATCATAGCCGCCGCGAAGCTTAGAGCGATCACCATCCCCATCACGGCCATGGCGTGAGCCCGCTCGTCCTCACGTACATAATCGGCGATCATCGCCGTCACCACGCTGCCGATCGCACCCGCTCCTTGCAAGAACCGACCCAGCAACAACACATATATATTGTCGGCCAAGGCACAGATCACCGAGCCAGTAGCGAAGATGAGCAGGCCTATGAGGATGGTCTTTTTGCGCCCGATCTTGTCGCTAAGGACTCCAAACGGCACTTGCAGTACCGCTTGGGTAAAGGCATAACCACCTACGGCCACACCGGCCAAAAAGGCGGTCCCGCCGGGTAGCTGCAAGGCGTACTGCGAAAGTACCGCCAGTACGATAAAAAGGCCAAAGAAGCGTAAAGCCACGATGAGGCTCAGTGGCAAGACCTTTTTGACGATCTGTTTCAATTACGATCCTTTATGATAAAATTTTGACAAATTAATTGTAGAACTTTTCTGCTGATAAAAGGGATAAAATGAGAGTTATTTTGGCTTCTTCAAACAAGGGAAAGATCAAGGAGATCCAAGATATTTTGGGGGTGGATGTAGTGCCCTACAAAAAGATCTTGCCAGATGTGAAGATCGAAGAAAATGGTAAAAGCTTCAAAGAAAACGCGCTGATCAAAGCCAAGACCATCTACGATGCGCTGGCAGACAGCGAGGCTATCGTCATCGCAGACGATAGTGGTATCAGCGTACCCGCCCTTGGTGGTGAGCCTGGGATCTATAGCGCCAGATATGCTGGTGAAGGGGCGAGTGATAAAGAGAATTTGGCCAAACTGATCCAAAAGCTCCAACAAAAGGGGATCAAAAGAACACCTGCCTACTATACCGCAGCCATCGCTATCGTGGGTAAAGAAGGGCAGCAGACGGTCCATGGCTGGATGTGGGGAGAGGTGATCGACGAGGCCAGAGGGGACAAAGGCTTTGGATACGATCCGATGTTCATTCCAGAAGGTTTCACGCAGACGTTGGGTGAACTGGATGAGCGTGTGAAGCGGCGTATCAGTCATCGCTCCAAAGCGTTGGACTTGGCCAAAATTTTGTTGAAGAAGATGGGATGAGAGAGAAATTTTTTGATGATCTAAAGCGTATCTACCGTCGTTTGCAACAAGAGCAGCAAGAGCTTCAGAAAATGTACGAGTGTCTACAGCCCCATCGTAGCCTCTTCGATCCAGCGTTGGAGGAGTACGAAGCGCAGATCGAGGATTTTTTGGAGTTTGTGGGGCTGCCAAAGAGTAGCGAGACGATGCTGGCCGCCATCAACCGTATCGTCAATCTGCGAGAGGATGCACTGCTGCAAGTGATCTCTCAGTGGGAGGAGCAAGAGCGTATCGAAGCCAAGGAGCGAGCCTTTATATGGGTGAGCAGATTTTATCTCTCCAAATTTCGTAAACGGCTGGAGTGGATAGAGCAAGAGGAGCTGCTAAGCCCCTTTTATCGGAGGGTTTTACGAGGTGCTCACGAGGTGGGTGAGGTGATGAGCGATTGGCAAAGCAGCTGGATGGCTCAGATCGTCTATGGGATCAACAAAGAGCTTTTTCGCCTCTTCAATGGCGACGAGGAGAAGATCCTCCAGATGCTACAATCCAAAAATCTTTTGGACCTGGGACATGATGGAGAGGTGGGGGATCGCTGCTACTCGGTCCTTAGGCTCAAAGAGGATGGCTCATTCGAGCGGCTCTGTTACAGTGAGGCTTTTGGCCAAGAGGTGAAGGAGGCGAGTGGGCGCCTTGTAAGGCTCGTAGAGTGGCTACAAGAGCTGGAAGATGAGATCTTTGGCCAAAAAGAGGAGTGGATAGCCTACTTCCAAGCTATTGTGGAAGCACTACAAGAGCGTGATGTAGATAAACTCATCCCAAAATGGGCGGAGGTGGATAGAGCGTGGATGCGAATCACCACCCCCATCCAGATCGGACATCCGCTGGAGTACTACGAGGATCACTACCGAAAGGCGGTGGCGCTGGAGTGGGACGTGCGTCTGAGCGATCCGGACTACCCCAAAGGGGAGCGGGCCAAAAAGATGGAAGCGATGTTTCGATCGCTTTATGAAAAGATAGGTATCGACGCTCCTACCGTTTACGAGCAGACCATCTCCAATCTTCAAAAGGTGCAGCTTTATGTGGGTAGACCCTTTAGCTTCTATGGTAGCGAGTTCAACGGGCTTTT
>JALWZJ010000175.1 GCA_027002625.1 Campylobacterales bacterium | reverse complement strand
GAAGTGGACTCCGAAGAGGGTGAATGGAGCTGGAAAAAAGATCCAAGAGACGAAGGTGGATACAACATAGGACACCGCCCTGCCTATAAAGAGGGATACTTCCCGGTACCTCCTGTAGATAGTCAGATGGATATCAGAGCCGAGATGGTGAACGTCCT
The DNA here is from genome assembly GCA_027002625.1 of Campylobacterales bacterium. GTDB lineage: Bacteria > Campylobacterota > Campylobacteria > Campylobacterales > Nitratiruptoraceae > Nitratiruptor. The sequence continues at coordinate 10,190 of JALWZJ010000175.1, read as the reverse complement.
CGAAGAGGTAGGGATCGAGACATTCGTAGTACACCATGAGGTAGGAACTGCCGGACAAGCCGAAATAGGCGTGAAATTTGGCGATATCATCGGTGCGGCGGACAATGTACAAAAATATAAATATGTAGTCAAAAACGTGGCCCACATCAACGGCAAGACCGCTACTTTCATGCCAAAACCTCTCTACGGCGACAACGGGAACGGTATGCACGTACACTGCTCTATTTGGAAAGATGGCAAAAACCTTTTCTATAAAGCTGGAGAATATGGAAACTTAAGCGAAATCGCCAAGTGGTTCATCGGCGGTATCATCGCCCACGCCGGAGCGGTAGCGGCATTCACAAACCCATCCACCAACTCCTACAAGAGACTCATGCCAGGTTTCGAGGCTCCATCGGTACTTGCCTATAGTGCAAGAAACAGAAGTGCATGCTTTAGAATCCCTTTTGGAGCGGGTGAGAAGAGTGTACGAGTGGAGTTTAGAAGTCCAGACAGCTCCAGCTGTCCATACCTCGCCTTTACCGCGATCCTCATGGCAGGGCTCGATGGTATCAAAAACCAGATCGATCCGGGTGAGCCACGAGACGAGGACCTGTTCGAGTACACTCTCGAAGAGCTTCGCGACCAAGGGATCAAAACGATGCCAGCGACTCTTCGAGAAGCTCTCGAAGCACTCAAGAAAGATCACGACTTCCTCACCGCTGGTGGCGTGATGAGCGAAGATTTCATCAAAGAGTACATCGACTGGAAATATGAAGTAGAAGTCAATCCGGTAGAGGGACGACCACATCCATATGAATTCAAACTCTACTACAGCTGCTAATTCGAAGGGCTCTGCGCCCTTCGAAACCATCGACTACCAAAAGATCCTCGAAGAGATCTACGAAGAGGTCAAGCCTCACATCGGCAAAGGCAAAGTAGCCGACTACATTCCAGAGCTTGCCAAAATAGATCCAAACCAGTTTGCGATGAGTATCGTCACGGTTGAAGGCCAAAGCTATGGTGTGGGCGAAGAGCAGAAGAGATTTTCTATCCAGAGTATCTCCAAAGTCTTCACCTTCACGATGGCTTTGAAGATGTATTCCAAGGAGCTTTACAAGCGAGTGGGCGTAGAGCCAAGCGGCTCACCCTTCAACAGTCTGGTACAGCTCGAGTACGAGCACGGCAAACCTCGCAACCCATTTATCAACGCCGGAGCCATAGTAGTCACGGACTCACTTATTAGCCACTACAAAGACGAGTTCATCACTTTGGAAAACATCCTTGGCTTTATCCGCGACATATCCCAAACCCCAGACATCAACCTCAACCCCTACGTGGCTAAATCGGAGATGGAGCATGGCTATCGCAACAGAGCTTTGGCCAATCTGATCAAAAGTTTCGGCAATCTGGACAACGATCCCATCACAGCAGTAGAGACCTACTTCAAGCATTGCGCCGTGGAGATGAGTACCAAGGAGCTGGCCCGCTCCATGCTCTTTTTGGCCAATAGAGGGGTCGATCCTCTTACGAAAAAGGAGTTCGTCACTCCTACCCAAGCAAAACGGGTCAATGCGGTGATGCTCACCTGTGGTCACTACGATGCGAGCGGGGAGTTCGCTTTTCATGTAGGACTGCCGGGAAAAAGTGGCGTGGGCGGGGGTATCGTGGCGGTGGCACCCGGTACGATGGGTATCTGCGTCTGGTCACCCGCCCTCAACCAGTATGGCAACTCCTACGCCGGAACCTTGGCGTTGGAGCTCTTTACGAAAAAGACGGGGCTTTCAATCTTCTAAGACGATCCTAATCTTTTGGCCAGGATAGATCTTGTCCGGATCTTTGATCACCTCTTTATTGTCTTCGAAAATCTTTTTATACATGTTGCCATTGCCGTAGAATTTTTGGGCTATCGCCCACAAGGTATCCCCCTCTTGGATCTCGTAGATCACCACCTTTTGATTTGATGGCTCTTGGACCTTCATACCGCTTACGTCCACTTTGGCCACCCCCTCTACGTTGCCTGCCATCAAAGCCGCTTTTTCTAAAGCCGCTTGATCTTTCGCCTCACCTTTGAGAGTGAGATTGCCCTCCTGGTCCATCTGCACCTCTATATTTTCCACCCCAGGGTTATCGCTTTGGATATGTGATGCGATCTTTTGAGGAGCCTCCTCTTTGCGAGAAAAGAGTTTCGCACCGATATTTTTGATAAATTCGAACATTGCCACTCCTTAGAAAAATTTCTTGATCAGATTCAAAGCGCCTTCTACGCCACCTACCTGCTCCAAAAGCTGCTGGGCCAGTGATGGCTCTTCGTTGGTAGCCTGGTCCACCACGGCCGGCAAAGCGTCGGCCAACGCCTTTTTTGCACTCTCCTCAGAAATCCCAAGCTGCTGCGCCAGAGCCTCTACTTTTACCGGATCGATCACCTCGGTCACCTGCTCGGGATCTATAGGCTTGTTCTCATCGCTTCCAATCCAGCTGCTTACGATCTCTATCAGATTGGAATCTTGCACCTGGGCGAGGATGCCTTGTAGATCGATACCTCCATCCTCGCTCCCCAGTACATTTTGCAAAGCACTGGCGATATCCCCCAGATCGAGCCCACTCGTACTCTCGTCATCGTTGTTTTGGATATATTTCGCTCCCATGACGATCAACTCTTGCCAATCCATATCTTCTCCTTTCGAAATTTTTCCAATCTTACTCCAAAATCGTGGAGTAATTGTTATAATTACGCAAAAACGGAGTCCTATGGAACAGATAGCCATATTTTTGTTCGCCATATTCGCCGCCTCGCTTTTGAACATCCTTTTGAAAAAAATGGATATGCCCACGGCGATCGGCTATATCCTCACAGGGATCTTCGTAGCCCACTTTTTGCATATCAACGTCCACAATACCGAGATACTCGATCATCTCTCCGAGTTTGGCATCGTACTTTTAATGTTTACTATCGGTCTGGAGTTTAGTTTCAGAGAGCTTCAGATCATGAAAAAAGAGGTCTTCCTTTATGGCCTTTTGCAGGTACTGCTTACCGGGATCCTCTTTGCCCTGGCGGCTGTACTTCTGTTTGGATTTTCCACCAAATCGGCGATCGTGGTGGGCTTCGCTCTTTCGCTCTCCTCCACCGCCATCGTCCTTAAAATCCTCAACGAAACGGGTGATATCCACGCCTCCTATGGAAGAAAGGCACTGGGAATTTTGCTTTTTCAAGATATTGCCGTCATTCCACTACTCTTGATGATCGATATCTTCACCAAGGATGTGCCGGTCAGCTCACTGCTGCTGCAAACACTGCTCAATATGGTTCTCTTTTTTGTGCTGCTTCTTCTTTTGGGTCGCTTCGTGATCGACAGATTTTTACGCTACGCCATCAGCACTCAAAGTCAGGAGATCTTTTTGCTCGCAGTCTTTTTCGTTATTCTTCTTAGTGCCGCCATCTCCCACTTCTTTGGGTTCTCCTACTCTCTTGGCGCGTTTTTTGCGGGGATGCTTTTGGCAGAGTCCCACTATAAATACCAGATCGAAGCGGATCTGGCACCTTTTCGAGATCTTTTGCTTGGAGTCTTCTTCTTCGCAGTCGGCAACAGAATCGATCTGGGCTTCGTCTTTTCGCATATAGGCGTCATATTGGCGCTGATGGTGGGGGTGATGGTGCTCAAAGCGATCGTGATCTACGTTATATTGAGTCTTTACGAGCAGCGCCGCACCGCTTTCAAAACAGCCCTCGCCCTCTCTCAGATAGGTGAGTTCGCTTTGGCGCTTTTCGTGCTGGCTTTGGGCAACGATCTTTTGGACGAGCGAAGCGTACAGATCCTCTCTTCGGTAGTAATCCTCTCTATGATCCTCACTCCTTTCATTCTCAAACATCTAACCCACTTAGCAGATCTTCTCTTCAAAGAGCCGGTACGGGAGCTAAAGATCGAATCGAGTGGCTTTAGCAACCACGTGATATTGTGCGGATATGGCCCTTTGGGGAGGGATTTGGCCAAAGAGCTCAAAGAGAGGGGCTTTGAGTATGTGGTGATAGAGCACGATCTAAAACTCTACGAAGAGGCGCTGGCCAACGACGAGCCGGTATTTTTCGGTAACGCCGCCCAACGCGCGGTGCTGGAGAGCCTCGATATCAAAAAGGCCTGCGCCGTGGTCATCACCTTCCACAACCTCGAAAAGATCCGCCTCGTAGCCCAGTCGGTTTTGGATCTCGCTCCCCATGCCCATATCGTGGCCAGAGTCAGGGACGAAAAGGAGGCGAAAGTACTGGAGGATTTGCAGATCGCCAGCCTCGTGGTCACCACTCAAACTTTGGCCAAAGAGATGACCCAGCAGCTCTTTTTCTGCCGCCTCTTCTAAAAAAGAAGCTCCTCTTTGGCCTTTTTGGGCTGCAGATCTTGGGAGGATGGCTTGGAGATATCGGTAAAGTAGACCTCCTTGCCACCTATCACCATCCTCTGCACCCCTTTGGGCACCTCAAAGGTTCTTCTAAGCTCTGGATGAAGAGTGTAGATCCGCTCGATCACAGCCCCTACCACAGGAGCGGATGCCCTGCCGCCAGACTCTCTTCTTTTGAGCGGTGTGTTGTCGTCTTGGCCAAACCAGGTGACCACCTCGATATCGGGTGTAAATCCACAAAACCAAGCATCCACGTAGCGGTTGGTGGTCCCTGTCTTGCCAGCCACCTCCACTCCGGCTACTCTCGCAGCCCGTCCGGTGCCTCTTCGCACCACCTCACGCAGTATATCTATCATCAAAAAGCTCTGCTTTGGATCGATCAGGGCATGCTCTTTGGGTCGCGCTTCATAGATGGTACTTTGATGGCTATCGAGTACTTTGGTCACAAGTAGCGGTTCCATCCTCTTGCCATAGTTGGAAAAGAGAGTGTAGTATCCAGCCAGATCGAGGGGCGAGAGAGTGACACTGCCAAGAGCCAGTGAGAGATCTCGTGGAAGATCCGCAAATCCAAATTCCTGCAGCTTCTTGTACAAAGTCCCAAGTCCGATCTCTTCCACCAGATTAATGGTAGCCAGGTTTCTTGAGTGCACCAGAGCCTCTTTGAGAGTGATCTCTCCTTCGAAGTTCTTTTCGTAGTTTTTGGGCTGCCAAATCTTGGTGCCATTTCGCTCTTTGAACTCATATGTCCTGGCTACATCAGGGATCTTGCTGATCTGCGAATAGCCCATATCCAGTGCCACTTGATATATAAAGGGCTTAAAAGCGCTTCCTGGCTGTCGCCTGGCCTGTGTGGCCCTATTGAAGGCACTCTTTTTGTAATCCACCCCTCCCACCAAAGCCAGCACTTCACCGCTGGAGGGCTTGAGCACCACTATAGCACCGTTGAGTTTGGAGTAGTTGTGATCCGCCCCTCTTCTTAGAATCGCCTCATACCCCTTTTTCAACTCCTCTTTGGCCAACTTTTGGTACTCCAAGTCGATAGTAGTGTAGACCTCGTAGCCGCCACTTTTGAAGTTGGGTAGCTTTTTGCCAAGACGACGAAAGATCTCATCCACGATATAAGGAGCTCTGTTTTGGCTCAGACTCTCGTCATAGACTTTGGGATGCTCGGCAATCGCCTTGGCGAAGGTCGCATCATCGATCCAGCCAAGCTCGTGCATCCGGCTCACCACCCGATCGGCTCGCTTGAGAGCTTGATCGTAGTGGCGGGTGGGATCGTAAAAGCTTGGAGCTCTGGGCAGTCCCACCAACATCGCGATCTCTTTGAGGGTGAGCCTTGAAAGAGGCTTGTGAAAGTAGCCCTCGGCCGCCGTTTTGACACCATAATAGCCGTGGCCAAAGTAGATCTGATTGAAATAACGTTCCAAAATTTCCTCTTTGGTAAGCTCTCTTTCCAAAAGTAGGGCGATCATGATCTCTTGAAGTTTTCTTTGCAGCTTCTTTTGGCGGGTGAGCACCATATTTTTGATCAACTGCTGGGTGATGGTACTGGCCCCCTCCACGAACTTTCTGGCTTTGATATCTTTCAGAAGTGCCCGAAACATGGCATCCGGATTGACTCCTGGATGCTCGAAAAACTTCGTATCCTCGATGGCCAAGAGCGCCTCGATCATACGAGCCGGTATCTGATCGTATGGCACATAGTCTCTGTTTTCTTGATCGAAGAGTCTGGCGACAAGGCGGCCGTTGCGGTCGTAGATCTTGGTGGTGAGCTTGGGACGGTACTCCACTATCCGCTCCACTTTTGGTGCTACTTCGCTATACATACTCCCCAGATAGAAGACCCCATAAGCGATCGCCACCACCGAAAGAATCAGCACAAAACCTGTTATAATTTTTACGATTTTCATTGTCTAAACTCTCTATTGGCGAAATTGGACTCTATCAAAAGCTTGGTATAGGGATGCTGGGGATGGGTGAGCAGATCTTCGAGCTCGCCGCTCTCTACGATACGCCCCTTTTGGATCACGGCGGCCTCTTGGCATATCTTGGCCGCACTGGCCACATCGTGGGTGACAAAAAGCATCAAAAAGCCCAGCTCCTTTTGCAGCTTGGAAAAAAGCTGCAATACCATCTCCTTGGTATTAGGATCCAAGGCGGTGGTAGGCTCATCCAGTAGCAAAAGCTTTGGATCTGAGGCCAGCGCCATAGCGATCACTACCCGCTGCACCTGCCCGCCGCTAAGCTGCGGAGGAAAACGCTCCAAAAAGCTCCCATCCAACCCCACCATCTCCAAAAGTTTGGTGGCTCTGTCCAGTGGAGCGAAAAACTGATCTTTGATCTTGGTCAGAGGACTAAGGGAAGTGAAGGGATTTTGAGGTACGAGTGAGATCGTGCGACCTCGCAGCAGCGGATACTCCCACTCATACTCCAGCTCTTTTTGAAGATTGGATGGCAAAAGATCCAGCAAGGCTTTGAGAGTGAGGCTCTTACCACTGCCACTCTCTCCAATAAGCGCCAAGGAATGGCGAATCTCAAAAGCGATATCCACGATCACACGTCCTGGCTCATAGATACGAAGACGTTTACAGACAAAACTCATATCAGCTCCAAAAGCTCTCGCAACTCTTGCGAAGTTTGGCCAAGACGGGCGATGATGCGCAGTATCGACTCTTTAACAGTGGGCGGACGGATGGCTCCCACCAAAAAACCTCGCTCCAAAAGCTCCTGCTGCTTTTGCAAAACATCTTGAGAGGGAATATCGACGATGAGTCCTGGGGTATGATGGCCAAAAGAGGCGGCGATCTGGCGACGCTTGGAGATTTCTTGTTTGTAGTGTTCCAAATTTTTTTCCACCTCCTCTATCCCTGCTTTGGCCAAAGCCACATCCATTAAAGAGAGTGCTGTGGTGTAGATAATGCTTTTGGCTCTATTTTCCAAAAAGGAGACGATCTCCTCGCTGGCCAGGATATAGGCGCCATAACTGCCATAGGCCTTGCCCAAAGTGCCCATCTTGATATGCAGCTCGTTTGGCTCTACGCCAAACAGATCGAAGACTCCTAACAAATTTTCGCCTACCACGCCGCTGCTGTGAGCCTCGTCCACAATCAAAAGCGGCTCATACTCCCCGGCTACTTCGAATATAGCGGGATCGAGCAGATCACCGCTCATGGAGTAGATCCCCTCCACCGCCACGATAGCTCGCTTGAAGCCCCCTTTTTTCAGGCGTTTTTTGAGATCTTCTGGATCGTTGTGGGCAAAAATCTCCACATCTTCTACAAGCCTCGCAGCCAACATCCCGCTGGCATGAAACTCCTCGTCCAAAAAGAGCCTATCACCTTTGCGCACCAACGCTTCGATAAGTGCACAATTGGCCAAAAAGCCGCTACCCACAGTGATGGCAGCTTCGAAGCCGTTGAGCTGGCACAGTTTCTCTTCCAACTCTTTATGAATAGGAGTGTAGCCGTTGATGAGCTGGGAGGCTTTGGCGGCGTTGGCAGGATAGGCCATCACACGTTCATAAGCTCTTGTGAGCAGCTCTTTCTTGTGGGCCAGGCCCAGATAGTCGTTGGATGCGAAATCTTTGAGGTTCTCGTCAAAGAGGCGTCTTTTGCGAAAGCGGCCAAAACGCCTCAATGCCTGAAGCTCCTTTTCATACATCCAATAACTCCTCCAAAGCTTGAAGCCCCGCTCTTTTATCCCTTTTATAGAGCGCTACCGCCTCTTTGGTATCGAGGCCTCGTAGATAAAAACCCACAAACTGCAGTACGTTTCTGGGGCGAGCACTAAAGCATGAACGCTCAAAATCGATGATTTTTGGCTCTGGGGTGAAGATGAAATGGTAGTATCTGCCAAGCTCTTTGTGCCACACTCCTACTCTATCCAGAACATAACAAAGTCGCAACGCTCTTTTCAAAGCCCTGTTTTTCTCTTTTTCGATCGCCTCTTTCAAAGAGATCCCTCGCAGATACTCCATCACGATATAGTCTGGACCATATTCGAAAAGCTTTGGGACGACGTTGGTCGGTTGCAGATATTCCAAGATTTTGGCTTCGTTTTGCAATGTATTGGGTTTGCCACTTTTTTGGCGCTTGAGTACCGCTTTGTGGCCTCGGTAGTCGATGAGATAGATCTCGCCTCTGTTACCCTCAAATATCTTTTGCAATCTCTTGAAGCCTTTCTACTTGTAGTCCCATGGCCGTCGACTCGCGGCCTTCGACCTTTTGGATATACTTTTTGCAAAAGCCCTCCACCATACACGCACCCGCTTTGCCCCTCCACTCGCCGCTTTTGAGATATTCTTTTAGATCCTTCGGATCGAAAGGGGCAAAGTAGTAGCTGGTGGTATCCAGATCTTCGATGGTTCGGTCCTTGTCCTTGTAGATCATGCAGGTGATGATGTCCACACGATTGCCGCTTTGCTTTTTGAGGATCTCTTCGGCTTCCTTTTCATCTTTGGCTTTTCGTAGGATCTGGCCACCCGAGACCACCACCGTATCGGCCGCTACGATAGGGATATCCAGCCCATAGCGCCGCACCGCCTCTTGTAGCTTCCCTCTGGCGGCCGCACAGACGAACTCTTTGGGGTCTTTGTAACGCTCCAAAAGCGCCTCTTCGTCAAAATCCACAGGACTTTGGACAAACTCTATGCCAGCTTTTTGAAGCAGTTTGGCCCTCGTTTCGCTTCCACTTGCTAAGCGAATCATCCTATCTTTTTGTCTCCACAATTTCCGCTCACACAGCTGCCACCCGGTTTATGGCGAAGATCGGGAATATTGAGCACACCTCTTAGGATCGTCTCCACCGTGGCGTTTTGGGTGCCAAAGACCTCTTTGAGATATTCGTGGGCCTTCATAGGATCCACATGGTCGCCGCAGGTAAAGACATCCACCGCCGCAAATCCATACTCAGGCCAGGTGTGGATGGTAAGATGAGATTCACTGATCACCACCACCCCGCTCACACCATAGGGCTCAAAACGATGGAAAGATTTGCCGATCACCGTAGCCCCTGCGATCTCGGCTGCCTTGACCAGCGCCTCTTCTACCTTTTGCACATCGTTAATGGCACTCTCGTCACACCGATAGTATTCGGCCAATAGATGTTTTCCCAGTGATTTCATCGACAATCCTTGCAATCTAATTTCAAATTATGGCAAATTTTTTCAAACAATACCGTACTCAAACCTAAAATCTTCTCAATCTCCTCTTTTATAGGCAGCTCTTACCAGATATTTGGATATTTTCCCTCTTTAAAATAGCTATTTGCACGCTCCAACAAAGACAACTCGACTTCTCCAATTTCATGTTGAATAAAAGAGTAGAGTACAAGCAGATCATGAGTTTTGGCAATTTTTTGATTTTTATAGGCAATTACCGCTTTAAAAAGCTTTTCTAATCCATTGTGAAGTTCTACACCTACTACATCAGTGTAAAAATTGTTTTCATACAAAAATTTTGCAGCTTTGAAATTGTGACACGCTTTGTTGATCCACTCCTTCGCATAGGTGCTATTTGGCATAGAGAATTTTTCCTTTGGAAAATATCTCTTGATAAAAGCTATCTTTTTCGATTTTTTGCTTGATCGATTCAGAAGAGTCGATAAAAATATCAAAAGCGATATGATTTTTCATTATAAGGTCAACAAGTTGTAACTTCGCTTCGATCTCTAAATCTCTTCGGCTCTTACCTTCCAAATCTTTGACAATAAAAAGATCTATATCACTCTGATTTGTAGGCTTCCCATATGCATAGGAGCCAAAAAGGACTATCTTTTGAGGATCGATTTTCTTGAGTCGTTTGATCGCTTCGTTTATGATA
>JALWZJ010000174.1 GCA_027002625.1 Campylobacterales bacterium | reverse complement strand
AAAAGGCTTGCCACTCCATGGCCCGGATACTCACCTCCACACCGATTTTGGCCAACTGGTACTGGATGATCTGGGCGGCGTAGAGGCGCAAAGAGTTGTTGGAGTTGGTGGCTATCTCAAATTTCAACGGGTGGTTTTCATCGTATCCAGCCGCTTCAAGCAGAGCCTTCGCCCTTTTACGGTCCACTCGTGGAGGCTGTACGTTTGGATCGAAAGCGAAGCTACCCGGCATGAAAGGACCGGTACAGATACGTCCGTGTGAAAAAAAGAGGATATCGATCAGCTCCTGACGATCCACCGCCAGACTCAACGCCTCTCGCACACGCTTGTCTTTGAACTTGGGGTTTTGGAGATTGAAGCCAAGATAGGTATAACCGTGGCTTGGCTGCTCATAGATGGCATAGAAGGAGCGAAAACGCTCGTCGATCTGGCGCTCCACTTGTAAAGGAGAGAGCCCTCCCACATCGAGCTGGTGGGATTTGAGCATCAAAAACTGAGTGGCGGGATCTGGGACGAAATGGTAGTAGAGCCGATCTATGTAAGGAGGATGGAGAAAATAGCGCTCGTTCGCTACAAGCTCGATATCGCCGGAGACCTCGAACTTTTGGAGCCGATACGGACCGGTACCGATGGGATGCTGATTAAAAGAGCTTCGCATGATATCGGGTTCGTTTTGTAGCACATGGCGAGGCAGCACCCCTATCATCCAGGTCTGCAAAGCCTTGAAATAGGGCTTTTTGTAGGTAATGAGTAGATGCGAAGGATCCAGCACCTCCACCTTTGTAACATACCGAAAATCGCTGGCATAGGGGGTGAAGACCTTTGGAGAGGTGATGAGCTGGTAGGTAAAGAGCACATCCTGGGCACTAAATGGCTTGCCATCGTGCCACACTACATCTGGTCGTAGCTCCACCCATAGCTTCGTTGGAGTTACAAACTGCCACTTTTTGGCCAAATCTCCGACGATTTTTCCCTCTTTGTCATATTTGAAAAGACCGTTGAAAATCCATTGAGCGATCTCGCCACTGGCACTGTCGGTGGCCAAAATGGGGTTGATACGACTTGGATTGGCCGAGAGGGCGAGATGCAGGGTGGAGGCCCACAGAGCAAAAGGGAGTAAAAGTGCCAAAAGAGTCTTTTTCATTCCCCTCCTTTTTAACGAAATCATAACAATATTTTGCTACACTTTTCCATAAAAGGAGGTCTATGGAGATCTTGTTGATAGAAGACGACCAACTGCTCGCCCAGAGCCTCAAGGACTTTTTGGAGAGCGAAGGCTTTGTAGTGGATGTGGGGTACGATGGGGAAGAGGCCCTCGATCTCACCTTCGAAAAAAGCTACGATCTCTATCTTTTCGACATCAACCTGGGGGGTGAAAGCGGCCTACAGATCGCCAAAGAGCTCAAAGAGGCGGATGACAATACTCCAGTGATCTTCATCACGGCCCTAACAGACTTGGAAAGCATCTCAAAAGCTTTCGATCTGGGTGCGGTGGACTATATCAAAAAGCCCTTCCATCCTCAAGAACTCATCTTGCGTATCCGCTCCAAGTTCGACAAACCAAAAAAGAGTCAAGTTTTGAAATATGGAGCGATCGAGCTGGATCTGCAAAACCAACTGATCAAAGTGGGAGGACATCCCCAGACAATAGGAGAGGTGCAGTTTAAGATACTTCAGAAGTTGCTGGAAAAAAGAAACGCGATCGTCACGAAAGAGGAGCTGCTCTCCATCATGCACAACCCCTCCGATGTGGCACTACGCGTGACCATCAACAAACTCAAAAACAGATTCGATCTACCTATCAAAAACATTCGCTCCAAGGGTTACACTCTTGAATAGAAGCGAACGTGAATCGCTGCTCAAAAACTTTATCATCTTTTTTCTACTTCTGGAGATTTTACTCCTTTTCATCTTCTTTTTCTTCTATATCGATAAAAAGAAAGATATCGAAAAGCTACTGCTCAAACGGATGCAGGTCTGCAGCTATACCCTTAGCTGCAAAGATTTCGAGTATGATTTTTTCCCAAAAAAAGAGCGAATTTTACCCAACACACTCTACTACTCCAAAGACAAAATCTATGCGCTCTTCCCTATCCCAAATTCAAAAAAATATTATCTTAAAATCTCTTATAAAAACGAGTATCTCAAAAAAGATATAGCTAAACTACTATGGAATGTCACTGGAATATTTCTTCTTGCCACACTCATTATCATGGGGCTCTCCTTTCTTTTTACTCTCTACTCCCTCAAACCGATTAGAGAAGCGCTTCATATCAATCAAGAGTTTATCAAAGATATCTTGCACGATTTCAACACCCCCATCTCCTCGATGGTGTTGAATCTGGAGATGCTCAAAAAAGATTGCCACTCCCCTTTTATCAAACGTATCGAGCAGAGCATCCAAACCATTCTCTCACTCCAAGAAAATCTCAAACTCTTCTTGAAAAACGTCAAATCCAAGGCCGAACCTATCGATTTGGCCAAACTGGTCGCAGAACGACTGGACTATTTTCGCTCTTTGTATCCCTCCTTACAATTTGAGCTAAAGGTCAAAGAGCCCCTTACCATCAATGCCCCCAAAGATCTTCTTTTGCGCATCATCGACAATATCCTCTCCAATGCCTGCAAATACAACAAAAAGAGAGGTTTCGTCAAAGTGACTCTCGAGAACAACAAAATGATCATAGAAGATAGCGGCAAAGGGATCAAAGAGAGCAAAAAGGTTTTTGATAGATTCTACAAAGAGTCGGACCGAGGGATCGGGATAGGCCTGAGCATCGTCAAGAAGCTTTGCGACGAACTGGATATCAAGATCGATATCCAAAGCGAACTTGGCAAGGGGACGAAAGTTATTTTGAAGTTTCCTCGCACCTAAATCCCAGCTCACTCAGATCACCACACAGATCCTTGGTCTCCACTTTTTCGACCTGTTTGGCCAAAAGGGGTGTACAGGATTGGTGGATGGATGTGTAGTGGAGAGGATCGATATAAAGGCCCAGCTCTTCGGACTCGATGGCGACCCCTGGAGATCTGCTGCTAAGCTTTCCTGCATAGAAGATGGTGAGATTGCGCTCCACAGCCACTCCTACTGGCAGTGCTATCTCTTTGGAGGCGATCACTTTGCCATCGTCGTAGACCAAAAATTTGACGATATCCTTGCCATATGCCTCTTTTTGCGTGCCGATCAGCTTGGTGTGCAGAG
>JALWZJ010000173.1 GCA_027002625.1 Campylobacterales bacterium | reverse complement strand
TCTACTTTCACGAAGCCTTTTTTTATGAGCTGTTCGATCTGATTTCTACTCTCTTGTAGCTCTTTGGCCAAAAATTTGTCCAGTCGCTCACTCTTTTGTGCTACGAATCTCTTTTGCACGGCTACCATCCTTTGATATAATTATACGAAAAAGATGTATCTGATAGATAGACGTATCCTCACCCATTTCGATTTCGTCCTAATAGGACTCATCATACCATTCTTGCTGCTTTCTTACTATCTCATATCCGATGTCAATCCCATTTTGGCCAAAAAGCAGCTGCTTTATTATTTCATAGGCTTGGGAGCCTTTTTCGCCACTTTTTTGCTTCCGGTGCGAGAGTACAAATGGCTCATCCCATCTATCTATTGGTTTATGATCTTGCTGCTTCTTAGCGTAGATATCGTAGGGGTGAGTCGCCTTGGAGCCAGGCGGTGGCTGGAGATCCCTTTTACACATCTGACCATCCAACCTTCCGAGATCTTCAAGCCGGCCTTTATCTTGATGCTGGCTTTCTTGATCCAAAACAATCCACCTCCCAAAGAGGGGTATGGATGGAAAGATTTTGCCAAAATCTCCTTTTATATTCTGCTTCCTTTCTTCCTCATAGCCAAAGAGCCCGATCTTGGTACCGCTCTCGTGTTGCTCATCATTGGATATGGGGTACTCTTCGTCGTAGGAGTCAACTGGAAGATCTGGGCGACACTTGCGCTGCTTATAGCCTTTTTGGCTCCGTTTTCCTACAAGTATCTGTTGCACGATTACCAAAAGAAACGGATCGAGGATTTCTTGAGTGAAAAGCCAAGCTACCATGTCCAGCAGTCCATCATCGCTATAGGCTCTGGAGGGATGTGGGGCAAACCCAAAGAGGATGCTACCCAGACCAGACTCAAATTTTTGCCTATTGCTACCAGCGATTTTATCTTCGCCTACTATATCGAGCGGTTTGGCTTCATGGGAGCCCTTTTGCTGGTGGGACTCTACGCTCTTTTGATACTTCACCTTTTTGGTATCTACTTCAAACTCAAAGGAGACTATTTCACCCAAGTGGTAGCCGTGGGGATCGCTCTGCTCATATTTACCTATATGAGCGTAAATATCGCTATGACCATAGGTCTGGCACCTGTAGTGGGTGTGCCGCTGCCCCTTTTTAGTCATGGTGGCAGCAGCTTCGTCAACTTCATGATACTCTTTGGACTATTGGAGCATCTTCTTGCTTTTAGGTATAGATTTTTGTATAATTCGAGCCATATTTAGGGCCCGTAGCTCAGTTGGTTAGAGCAACCGGCTCATAACCGGTTGGTCGCAGGTTCGAGTCCTGCCGGGCCCACCAAGCATTCTGAAGACAAAACCGGTTGTCGTATCTCCAGATTCTACAAGCTGACTTTACATATTTACATAAATTCACACTCTTTCAATAGAACTTTAATCTCCCTTTTTATATAATCACGTAAAAAACAAGGAACTTTTCGTGAATTTAGCAATCGTAGGTACAGGATATGTAGGTCTCGTCACAGGAGCATGTATGGCCCAGATGGGCAACAATGTCATCTGTGTCGATATCGACGAAGAAAAGATAGAAAAACTAAAACAAGGCATCATCCCCATCTACGAACCGGGACTTGAGGAGATCGTCAAGGAAAACTTCAAGATAGGTACACTCCACTTCACCACCGATATCAAAGAGGCGCTCGAAAAAAGCGAGATCGTCTTCATCGCAGTAGGGACTCCTCAAGGAGAGGATGGAAGTGCGGATTTGCAGTATGTGCTGGCCGTGGCCAAAGAGATCGGAAAGTATATGACCCATCCTCTCATCGTCGTAGACAAGTCCACCGTTCCCGTGGGTACCGCCGACAAGGTACGCCAGACGATCCAAGAGGAGCTCAAAAAAAGAGTAGAGAGTGGCCAAATCTCCCAAGAAAAGTATGAGGAGCTGATGAATTTTGATGTGGTGAGCAACCCAGAGTTTCTCAAAGAAGGGGATGCGGTCAACGACTTTTTGAAGCCCGATCGTGTAGTCATCGGAGCGGACGATCCAAAAAGCATGGAAAAGCTCAAAGAGCTCTACGCTCCCTTTACCAGAAGTCACGAGAGATTTATCGGGATGGATATCAAAAGCGCGGAGCTGACCAAATATGCCGCCAACGCTATGCTTGCTACCAAGATCAGCTTCATGAACGAAATGGCGAAGATCGCCGAGGCAGTAGGAGCCGATATCAACAAGGTACGAGTGGGGATAGGCAGTGATAAACGCATAGGCTATAGCTTCATCTATCCCGGTGTGGGCTATGGAGGGAGCTGCTTTCCAAAGGATGTGAAAGCACTGGAGAAAATCGCCAAAGACGCAGGCGTGGAGCCAAAAATCATCAAAGCCGTCGAAGAGGTAAACAAGGAGCAGCGCCAATACTTTTTGAACAAAATCCTCTCCAGATTCGGCGGCGATGTAAATGGCAAGAGCTTCGCTCTATGGGGGCTTAGTTTCAAGCCTGAGACCGACGATATGCGAGAGGCCCCCTCTCTTACCATCGTCGACGAGCTCACTAAGCGAGGAGCCAAGATCAAAGCCTACGACCCCAAAGCGATGGAGGAGGCAAAAAACTACTGGCTCAAAGATATAAAAAATATCGAATATTTCGACAACAAATACGACACTCTCAATGGCAGCGACGCAATGATCTTGGTGACTGAGTGGAAGGAGTTTCGAAGTCCAGACTTTTACGAGATGAAAAAGCGCCTCGCCTCACCCATCATCTTCGATGGCCGCAACCAGTACAACAAAGAGCGGCTCGAAGAGATGGGCTTCGAATATTATCAAGTCGGTGTACGCTAAAGGAAATTCCTTAGCTGCATCGCATACCACAAAATCAAGAGATTGAGCAAAAATATGGCCATACTGCTCCCTCTTGAGAGCAGTTTTTGCAAAGGGGTGCGCTCCACTCCATTGGTCTTGAAAGCGATATACATATGGATGACGGTAGCGACGGTGATGATGGCCACCAGCCAGAGTTTGATTGTCAGGATATGGAGGATCGTCTGGGGACTACCCTCTTTGAAGATGGTATCGAGCCCCAGATGAAAAAACATCCAAAGTCCCGAGAAGATCAGAATCGTCAACCACACACTCTCCACATAGCCATATATCGGTCCTACATGGAAATAGACCCTTTTTTGGGCCTCTTTGTCTCTTAAAAATACTCCCAAAGCGAACAAAAAGACGCTCCCTCCGATCCACACAGTCGCCGCCAAGAGATGGATATATAAAACGATATCCATCATCTTCTTGGAAATCTCCAGTATCGTGGAATTCCCGTATCGATATGGATAAAATTGGACCGGGGATAGTAGCCCACTCCCCCTCTTTTGAGGGACAAAGCGGCATATTTGAGTGTGGAGAGGGAGGTTTCGGGTATTCTGATATCGACAGCTTTCCCTTTGGTGTGGTAGCTGTTTTTGGCCACCCCTTTGCTATGACGTCTGAGGTAGTTGTTGGTATATCTGGATCGAAAGGCGGAGATGATATGGATCTCCTTGGGATCCAAAAGTGTTTGGATATCGTACAAATACTCTATCAGACCCAAATCGATCTTGTGGATCTCGTCGTTTCTATAATCTCTCAAAAAGTATTCCAGATTTTCCAACTCTTCGTAAATATACTCTCCATCCGCCCAGAAGGTGGAGCGGATACGTTCGTGAGTGTGAATGTGATAAAGATGAAGAGTCCTCTCTTCGGTATTGGCCGACAAAGAATTGGGCATGAGTACACCGGCACCCATCATCAACCCAAATCGCAAAAAGTCTCTTCTTTCTATCATTCCACCTCCTTGGATAGATGATCACATTGTATCATAATTTCATCGATGCAAAAATGCGAGCATCTTCTTATCGATCCCATAGATGTCAGGATAGAAAAAGACCTCCTCATTATCATCCATCCATACGCTCAGATAGAGCAAATAGACGGGAATGTTTGGACGGATAGGAAGCTTTTGAGTCTGTTTGGTCCACAGCATGTCCAAAATATCTCGATAATCCACCTCTTTGGTGCGGTTCAAAAACAGATGCAAAAGTTCTATCGGCTTTTTTACCCGCACACATCCAGAGCTCAAGGCCCGATAGCTATACTTAAAAAGATTTCTGGCGTTGGTGTCGTGCAGATAGACATCGAATCTGTTTGGAAACATGAACTTCACATATCCCAAAAAGTTATGGGGACCTGGTGTTTGCAAAAAGGTAAAAGGCATACTCTCCTCATCGAAATATTTCCAATCCACATCCTCGAAATCGACCACCTCTTTTCCGTAGTAGTCAGTGGATGCGATGATCCCCTCCTCTTTGAGATGCTCGAAATCCCCTTTCTTCAAGCTTGGGATGATATCTTCTTTGAGAATCGTTTTGGGAGCTCGCCAGTAGGGGTTGAGTACGCAGTAGGAGATGAGATTGCGCATCTGTGGAGTGGGACGCTTCTTTCTGCCTACGATCACTTTGGATCTAAAAATAGGCTTTCCATCTTCGTACACCTGCATAAAAAATCCTGGAATATTCACAAATACAAAATACTCCTCCGGCTGCAAAAACCATCTGGCTCTTTCGATATTTATCTTGATCCGTTCGATCTTTCGTTCCAAGGACTCGTTCATAGCCGAAAGGGTCATAGGGCCTATCACCCCGTCATCTTTGAGTCCGTGATGGTACTGAAAATCTTTTACGGCCCTCACCATATCCTTGTCATAGAGCGTGGAGTTGCAATCATCTTTTGGATAAAAACCCTCTATATACAACCTACGCCGGATCTTCGGTATCACCTCGTCAATAGCGCCTGGTGAGAGATAGAGCCTATCCTCCAGCTCTATAGGCTCCCATCGCTTGGTCTCTTGGCGAAGATTTTCATATTTTTGTAGTGCTACATAGAGTCTTTGCAAAATTGGCGAGTCGAGCTCGCCTTCGATCGTAGGTTTGTGCGGTGGAAGAAAATTCTCCTCTAAAAAAAGAGCTGGATCGTAACAACCTCGATTGCGGATCTGTAGATAGCCACTTTCTATGGTATTGGCCAGACGCTCGATCGCCAATGGCTCTTTTTTTCTTATCGCACTTTTTAGTTTTACTATTTGTGTTTGAAGACGATCTTTACATAGGATCGTCTCGTCATCCTCGATTTTTTTGAGTAGAAGATGGAGCTGCCACGAAGGTTCGCCATCTTGGGTGACCCAATGGTGTTTTGGTGATGAGGTGTTCGTTTCGGTTAGATTCGTATCCTCTCCAAAAAGAGCCAAACTCAAAAAGAATATAAGCCAGATTTTTCTCATACAATCCCTAAAGAAATTTTAAGCAATTTTTGACTATTATTTCACTCACACAAGCTACCGAGACGGCCCCATCGTCTAGCGGTTAGGACACCGCCCTTTCACGGCGGTGACGGGGGTTCGAGTCCCCCTGGGGTCACCACTTATCTATCCATTTTTTTCAATATTTCACTACTTTGCTCATCAAGTTCCAAGGTTCCAAAATACATACCAGCCAAAGACTCACGTCTCTGGCTTCTCTTGCTCCTCTAATTCATCGATATACTCGGCTAAAGGATCGTTGGGATCTTTGACAGGCTTGTCGAGGGTTTTGTCCACATACTTGGCATCTTCATCTCTTGGATCATCGCTGGCATCTTTGAACATATGCACATCCACATGGTTGTGCCGTCTGATCTCTTCGAGGATCTCTTCTTGGATTGCGGCTTCTTCGTCATCGATAGCGCAGATCTTCGTCGCTTTCTCTTCATCGAGTAGCTTTTGTTCGAGCTCCAGCTCCTTTTTGACTATCTCTTCACTCTTGAGGAGCTTGTGAAGGGTTTTGATCAGCTCCAGCTGCGCTTCGGCACTGAGTTTAGAAAAGTTCTCGCTAAGGTACTCTTTGAGCTCTTTCATGTTTTTTGGTAGTTCCATGGCCATCCTTTGTAGAGTTTTTTATAGTATACACAAATTTTGCCTTGATTTTGCTTGATACTCCTCAAAACTCATCTGTCGCCAAAGCTTGCCCTCTTTAAGGAAAAAGAGCATATCGGCCTTTTCTATGGTACTGGGCCTATGCGCGATGAGGATGGTGGTACGACGACTCAAAAAATCTTCCAAAGCACAAAAGAGCAGCTGCTCAGTCTCCATATCCAGAGCCGATGTAGACTCGTCCAGTATCACCACCTTTGGATCTTGGAGTATCATGCGAGCGATGGCGATACGCTGACGCTCCCCACCGCTTAGGCGTACACCACCTCGTCCCACGACCGTGAGCAGACCCTCTGGGAGGCGCCGCACAAGATCGTATATTTGGGCCATCTTCAAGGCCTCCTCCACTCGCTCTTTGGGATACTCTCGCCCCAAGGTCACATTGAAAAGAATCGTATCATTAAAAAGCACAGGGGTTTGTAGCACCAAAGCCACATGCTCTCGGATCACGTCGAGCCCTATTCGTCGATAGGAGATACGGTTGTAGAGAATATCCCCTTTTTGGGGGACGTAAAAACCCACCAAAAGACGAGCGAGCGTCGTCTTACCACTTCCGCTGGCACCGACGATAGCACTGATCTTGCCAGCGGGGATAACGAGGCTCAGGTCTCTTAGTACTGGCTCTTTGTTAGGATAGGCGAAGGTGAGGCGATCGATTTCGATCCCGATGGGCTCATCGCTTGCAAATGGATTGGCTTCGTGTGGGAATTGGGGCTCTAAATGCAGACGAAGCAGCTCGTTGATACGCTGCAAAGCCACATCGGCGCTTCTTTTAGCATATTGGATATTGATGATCTCTTGGATCGGCGTCATCATGAACCATAAATAGCCAAAGATCGCCATCATCAACCCAATACTCAGATCGCTATAGGCTACAGTGAGGATCCCCGCCGCTCGAAAGATCTCGAAACCCGCCACGAAGATAAAAAAACTGAGCCTCGCCGCCGCGTCACTTTTGTAGGCGTAGTCTATGGAGCGCTCTTTGAGCTCCTTGGCGCTGGAAAGCAGTTTGGCCAAAAAGTAGCGCTCCTTGTTGGCGGCTCTAATCTGCTCGAAAACATCCAAAGTCTCCACCAAAGCGTTTTGAAAAACTTCCGTAAGGCGATTTTGCTCCCTTTTGAGCCTCGCTACACCTCTGGCCATTTTGGCCGAAAAGAGCACCACCAAAGGATTGAGAAAAATGATAAAAAGCGCCAACTGCCAGTGAATGAGCAAGAGCACCATGCACACCCCTACCAGACTCAGCACCGAGACCAGCAGCTTGCTGATGCTGGCGCTCAAAAAGCTATCGATCGTATCGATATCGGTGACGAGTCTCGAAGCCACTTTACCACTACCAAGGCTCTCGTACTCCTCCATAGAGACCTTTTGAAGATGCGTCAACACATCTTTTCGGATACGATAGGTGATCTCTTTGGAGATCTTTTGAAAGGTCTTGGTCTGCAATATCTGGAAAAAGACGTAACTTGCTCGAAGCAGCAGCGTCACGATCAGCACTACCATCGTATAAAAGAGGGGACTCCCCTCTCCAAAGAGGGTCTGGATCATCTCGACGAGCCTGCCAGGTTTGTGCAAAAGCACCTCATCGACAAGTAGTGGCATCAGAAGTGGCGTAGGGATACTGGCGATAGTGGCAAGAAGCGCCAAGAGCTGTACAAGAAAAAATGGTCCTCTATGCTCGATTACCATCCGGTAGATCTTGTGCCAGTTATACACCGGTAAGCTCCTGGAGCGTCACCTCCGCGCTTTGGGCCAAACTATCGAGATTGTATCCACCCTCCAATACAAAAGCGATAGGCTTGTCTCCAGCAAAATCCAAAAGGCGCCTTATCAAAGCCCGAAGCCCATCGAAAGTGATCTGAGCCGTAGAGATCGCCTCATCCTTCATCAGATCGTATCCGGCACTGACAAGCACGATATCAAAATCGAACCACCCTGGCAGATCCTCGTAGAGCCTTAGCAGCTCCTCATCCGTGCAGTAGTCTCCGTAAGGACGGTTGATATTGTAGCCTTTGCCCCTCCCCTCGCCGATCTCTTCTACGCTACCGGTAAAGTAAGGGTAATTGTTCTTTTCGTGGGTGCTAAAGTAACAGACCGTATCATCAGTATAAAAGATATCTTGGGTACCGTTGCCGTGATGCACGTCAAAATCGACGATCAAAACCTTTGCAAAGCCTCTGTGTTGGGCATATCTGGCCATGAGGGCTATGTTGTTGAAGATACAAAAGCCTTGTCCCATCTTGCGCTCGGCGTGATGGCCCGGCGGGCGGATATTCAAAAAAGCATTTGTGATCTGGCCATTTGCAAAAGCGTCAATGATGGGCATGGTAGAGCCTGCGGCGTAGCTTGCCACCTCGAAGCTTCGTGGAGTGAGCAGCGTATCTTCGTTGAGGATAAAGCGATACCCCTCCTCGTAGGCCTTCTCTACCCACTCCACATAGTTTGGATCGTGGATCCAAGATAGCTCCTCTTTGCTGGCTTTTTTGATAGGGTATCGCACCAGTGGAAAGTGCTGGGCCACTTCGTGGATTCGCTCCACTCGAAAGCGGTTTTCGATATGCTCGTCACTGCCATGCAGCGTAAAGATAGGATCGTAGATGTAGCCTGTCATCTCACATCCTTTGGTAGATTTTAGCCAAAGCTTCCACGAAAGTATCGTTATCATTTAGGCATTTGGCCACGATATACTCCTCATACCCCAGCTTTTTGGCGATCTCTTTATACTCGATATGCAGTTCAAACTCCGTCTCGGAGTTATCCAGCACAAAAGA
Source organism: Campylobacterales bacterium (assembly GCA_027002625.1). GTDB lineage: Bacteria > Campylobacterota > Campylobacteria > Campylobacterales > Nitratiruptoraceae > Nitratiruptor. The sequence goes on along the minus strand of JALWZJ010000173.1, from coordinate 26,464 downwards.
GATGGGATAGACCAATACCTTTTTGTTCTGTAGGCTCTTGAGTTTCTCCTCCAAACTTGGCTCCAGCCACTTTACAGGTCCCAGTTTGGACTGGTAGGCCAGATGGATATCTTTGAAGCGCTGGCCGATCATCTTTTTGAGAATTTCTATATGCTCTTGGACTTCAAAGGGATAAGGATCGCCTCTTTTTACGATGCTTTGAGGCAACGAATGGGCACTGAAGATCAGATCGAACTCCTCTGTATCCTTTCCCTCCATCGCCTCTTCGATACGCTGGGTAATCGCTTGATTGAAGAGTGGCTCTTGGTAGAAGTTGGCTATGTCGTGGAACCTGGCGTGATATCCCACCCCTTTGGCCGTGTTGTAGAAATCTTCAAGACTCGATTTGGTCGTGGTGGTGGAGTAGTGGGGATACAAAGGCAGCAGATAGACCTCTTTGATGTTTCGAGCCATCAGCTCCTTGATCGCATCTTTGGCAAAGGGCGGCGTGTAGCGCATCGCTTTGGTGACGAAGGTGTCTGGCAGGCGTTTTTGAAGCTTTTGGATGAGTTTGTCGGTATAAAAATTTAGAGGACTTTGCCCACCCAATCGCTCGTAGTTGCTCCTGGCCTCCTTTTTTCGCCCCGTAGTGATGGCGTAGGCTACGAAGCGTCTGATTAGCTCGTTTTTGATCGGCAAGATATTGGGATCGTTGAACATATTTTTCAAAAAAAGCTCCACCTCATCTAAGTTGTTTGGACCACCCATATTCAAAAGCACCAATCCTCTCATACTCTTCCTTTTTTGAGATATCGCACTACATACCGATCCACGTCCAGCTCCTTTGGTATCGGCTCATTTTTGGTCAGATGTCTTGCCAGCATATCGCCCACAAAGGGACCAAAGACAAATCCCCTCCCCCCAAGACCACCGACGATAGAGACGTTTCGTTTCGGGATTTGGCCAAAATCGAAGTTTTTGAAATTTTTGACTTTTGGCAGCTCCCTTGCAAGCTCTCCAATAATAGGTAGATGATCGTTGACACTACTGCGCACTCCACAATACATCTGCTCGATCTCATATTCAAACGCTCCCACCATTTTCTTGGCCTCTTCAAAGAGCATAGAGGGCGGCTGGGGCCGGGAGGGGGTATCCAGACGCTGGTGAGTGGCCCCGATGCTCACAATCCCATCCAGATTAGCCGAGATGGAGATCTTTTGGTGGATCGAATAGGGCAAAGAGAGGCTGCTTCTTAGATCAAAGCGCACCCCGCTCGTCTTGCCGATACGCAGATATTCCACATCCAAGAGCTCATCCCACGCCCCAGTGGCCAAGATCAGATGAGGAGCTTTCACTCCCGCCACCTCCACCACTCCATCTTTGAACGTAGGCATGGCTTTGGCATAGATCACATCGATATTTTGCAGCAGGCTTTCCAGATGGGGTTTGGCCTTGAGCACACCAGCTTGGGGGAAGAAAAATCCTCCACTCTTTCGCTCATACTCCACATCCATCACCACTTTTGAAAATTCCTCGCCATCTTTTGGCAATCGCAGCAAGCCGGTAGGATAAAAGTAGGGAGAGTCTTTGTAAAAATCGACGCAATACCGGAAGGCTTCATTGGTCCATCGCTGTATGGGGCCACCTTTGCCGATACGAGGAGAGATGAAAGCGCCAGCGGCACCGCTGCCTCCAGCGCCTATCGCATACTGCTCCACCACCGCCACTTTGGCACCATTTTTGGCCAAAAAGTAAGCGGTATGGCCTCCGGCACTGCCGGCCCCGACGACGATGAAATCATACATCTACAATGTGATCTCTTTGATATCGGCGATCTTTTTGAACGCTTTGTAGATAGAAGCGATGAGGTTTTTTCTGTTGGCTCGCAGCTTCTCATCCTCGGCATTGACCAAGACATTGTCGAAAAAGAGATCGATATCGTGTTTGAGGCCAAAAAGAGCGTCGAGCCGCTCTTCGTAGCTTGTATACTCTTTTTGGCTCACCTCCCTAAAGCGCTCCCACAGCCTCTTTTCATACTCGCTCTCAAAAAGCGCTTCATCCACAGGAGTTGGCTTGGAGATATCCACATCCTTGACGATATTGGCCACACGCTTGAATGTGGTGAAGACCTCTTTGAAATCGCTACTTTGGACGATCTGAGCCAAAGCTTTGATCTTTTTGTCCAACTCCACCAGATTTCGCTCGCCACTTTCTACCACCGCTTTGACGATGGAGGGATTGAGATCATAGAATTGATAGAGCCGTTCGATAAAAAACTCTTCGAGCTTTTTGGTATCAAATAGCTTGTACTCATCCTTTAGATCTTCAAAGATTTGGCCAAGATCGAAATCGAGCCTAAATTCTAAAACGATTCGTATCACCCCATTGGCCGCTCGTCGCAGACCAAAGGGATCTTTTGAGCCTGTGGGGATCTTGCCGATGCTAAAAAGCGCCATCAAGGTATCGAGCTTTTTAGAAAGGGCCACAATCGCACTAAAAAGCGTGCTTGGCAGCTCACTCTCCTCCCCTTTGGGCAAGTACTGCTCCTTGATAGCCAGGGCTACTTGCTCATCCTCTCCTTGTTTGAGGGCATAGTAGTAGCCCATGATCCCTTGCAGCTCCGTAAACTCGTAGACCATCTCGCTCAGCAGATCGGCGTAGCTGAGCATCACGGCTCGCTCCATCAAAGCCTTGGCCACGCCTGGTTCGCTAAAGAGCTTTTGGTACTTCTCTAAAAGATAGTGGGCGATCTTGAGCTCTCGCACCTCTTTATCAAAAAGTGAACCCAAAGAGTCCATAAAGACCACATCCTTGAGCCCCTCGAAATCGAGCCCCTTTTTGAGGTCGTTTTCCCAAAAGAAGAGCGCGTCACTGAGCCTGGCTCTGAGTACTCGCTCGTTTCCTTTGACGATCACTCCAAAATCATCCGTAAAAGCGTTGGAGACTACTACGAAGGCATTTTGCAATCTACCATCTTTAAATACGGGAAAATAGCGCTGATGCTCTTTCATACTGGTGATGATCACCTCAGGGGGCAGCTCTAAAAAGCGCTCTTCGAACTCTCCTTTGAGGGCTGTAGGAAATTCGGTGATCGCCACAACTTCCGCCAATAGCTCCTCGTCTCTTTCTATCGCCACGCCGCTGGTCTGTATTTGGCCAAACTCCGTATCGATCTTTTCGTACCTGGCCTCCGGATAGAGGATCACGCCACCACTCTTGAGTCTATCGAAATACTCTTTTGGTCCCTCGATACAGACAGGACCCGTTGAGACGCTTCTATGCAGATAAGTATAGTTTGAGGTGGTAATGCCATAAAACTTGGCCTCGATGAAGTGGTGATCCAATGCGATGATGCCCCAGCGAATGGGTCGGATGAACTCCTCTTTGAGGCTTCCCCACCGCATCGATTTGCCAAAATCGAGTGATTTGAGCCACTTGTGGACCATTTCGGGCAGCACCTCTTTGGACTCTTTGCCCTCGATCTCTTTTTTGTAGTAGAGGATCTTGGATTTTCCCCTTTGTATCGTGGAGAGCTCCTCCACACTCACCCCACACTTTTTGGCAAAGCCGAGGGCTGCGGGAGTAGGCTCGCCATCTTTGAAAGCGATATGCAAAGGAGCCCCGAAAAACTCCTCGTAGGTGGTAGGCTGCTTGGTAGGAAAATCGTGGTGCCACAGCACCAGCCGTCTTGGAGTGTAGTAAAACTCAAACTCACTCTCAAGCCCATACTCCTCCAGCACCTTTTGCCACTTTGGTTCGATGTTTGGAAGCTCTTTCAAAAAGGGGATGGCAGGAAGCTCTTCTACTCCTATCTCTATCAGTAGTGGTTGGGTCATCGTCCACCTTTTTTGATTGTATTGTAGTCTATTTTACTTTTCATCCCGCTTATGGTGACCTTTTTGTCGGTGGTATCCCACCACGATCCAGATCATGAACAGCACGAACAAAATGGTCACGAGGGTATCGAGTAGCTCTTTCATACGCGCTCCAAAAATGCTTGGTAGTTTTGCCGTATCGCTTCGTAGAGGACGATCCCGGCACTCACGGCCAGATTGAGGCTGCGCCCCTCCTTGGTCATGGGGATCGTAATAGTTTGCTCTTTGTATTTTTGCAAAAGTTCAGTAGGCAATCCACTGGTCTCGCTGCCAAAGAGCAGGTAGTCTCCAGGCTGGAACTTCGCTTCGAAATAGGGCTTTTGGGATTTGGTGGTGGCCAAAAAGCAGCGCTTCATATCCACCGACTCGATGAACTTTTCCAGACTCTCCCAGACCACGAGATCAAGTTTTAGCCAATAATCGAGCCCTGCGCGCCTGAGAGCCTTGTCGTCGATAGAAAATCCAAGAGGTTCGATCAGATGCAGCGTAGCGCCCGTATTGACGCAGAGTCTGCCGATATTTCCCGTATTTGGCGGGATCTGTGGATGAACCAGCACCACATTGAACATCAAAAGATCACCGTCTTGTTGGCGTAGACAAAGATCCGATCCTCTACGGCCAGCTTCAAAGCACGTGCGAGCACTACCTTTTCCACATCACGCCCCGCCTTTCGCATCTCCTGCCAGCTGAAGGTATGATCCACTGGTAGCACATCTTGGGCGATGATAGGGCCTTCGTCCAGATTGTTGTTGACGAAGTGAGCCGTAGCACCGATGATCTTGACTCCCCTATCGTAGGCCTGCTTATAAGGATTGGCTCCGATGAAGGCCGGCAAGAAGGAGTGGTGGATATTGATGATACGATTTTCGTAGCGGCTGACGAAATCCGGTGTGAGAATACGCATATATTTGGCCAAGACGATATAGTCGATATGCTCGAACATCTCCAAAAGCTGCAAGATCTTCGCCTCGTGCTCGCTGCGAGTCAGATCCGAATGGGGTACATGGAAATAGTCGATCCCAAACTTCTCCACCAAAGGCCGCAAAAAGTCGTAGTTGGAGATCACGGCTACGATATCCACAGGTAGCTCCCCATCGTAGTGGCGGATGAGGATATCTCCAAGCACATGGCTCTCTTTGGTGGCCATCACCACGATCTTTTTCTTTCTTGGGGTGATGACTCGGATATTGGCCCCCTTGGGCAGAGCATCTTCGAGCTTTTTGGCCAGCTCCTCTTGCTCGATATGGCCACGCACTACGCTTCTCATGAAGAATTTGCCATTCTCCTGGTCCACAAACTCGTCGTTCTTTTCGATATTGAGATCGTTTTCGAAAAAGAGCTTGGATATTTCATACACAAGCCCCTTTTGATCTTTGCAGTCGATGAGTACTCTATATGTCTTCACGCTCGAACCTTTGTCGTATGATTTGTAAGGTACGCCGCCTCAGCTCCGCACCCAGCTTGGCCCCCTCAAACCCCTGGACCAAAAGCTCCTTGGGCGAGACGGGCATATATTTTTGCTCCCATACTCCAATCTCCTTGGCCGCCTCTTTGATCCTTGGCTTGTAGTTGCCAAGCCATAGCCTGATCGGATAGTTGGTGGCAAGTCCTGCTAAAAAACGCCAAGTAATACGCTTGGGGATACTCTTTTGACCCCGAAGCGCCTTGCGATATTCGTTGGGAGCGCCCAAAGCGTCCAACATCGGCTCTACGGGCTTGTGGAGCGAATTTTTGAGAATGTACAAAAAATAAAATTTATAGAGCTCTTCTTCAAAACCTCTTTGACCTCTGGCCATCTCCAAAGCGGCTTTGAAAAAGAGCTCTCTTCCCAATGAAAATCCAAAAATCTTTTGATCCACCGCCAACGCACTCATGGCATAAAGACCATAATGCAAAAAAGGAGCCAAAAACATCTTCTCGAACTCCCAAAAGATCCGATCTTTGCTCAAATCGGACAGATCGATACTTCGCATCACCATGCAACTATGGGGCTCTATGCGAAATCCAAGCCTCGCGCTAAACTGCATACCTCTTAGAACTCTGAGGCTATCCTCTTTGAACTTCTCCTCGTCGATGATACGGATACGTCTTTGTCTGATATCTTCGATACCGCCCCAAAAATCGAGCAAGGTAGCATCGAAGATACTTAGCATCAAAGCGTTCATACAAAAGTCTCGTCGTCTGCTCGCCTCCCTCTCCTCCTTGGCGAGCTCCACCGCGAAGGCTCGATGTCCTCTGCCGATCTTTTTTTCTATCCTTGGCAAAGAGATATCGATATGCAAGCGGTATTTGTAGACAAAAAAGCTCTTGCCCACCCCTTTGGCTCCAAGACGCTCCATCAAGCGCTCAAAAAGTGCGGGCTCTATCCCATAAACCTCCAAATCGAGATCCACCACCTCCACATCCACCCCAAGGATCTGGGAACGCAGCAGATCTCGTACACTTCCTCCCACCATATAGACACGGGTGGTATATGGAGCGAAGAAGCGACGAAGAGAGTCCAGCTCCCTTTGCAAATCGGAGCGTAAAAGCTCCAGCAAAAAGGGATATCTGCCCTCGTGTTTAAAATTCGCTTGCATATTGGGCTATGAGCGAGCCCATCTCGCTGGTAGTCACCACCTCTTTGGCGTCAAACGAGGCGATATCTTTGGTGCGGTATCCCTCTTTGAGGACTCGTTTGATCGCTTGTTCGATCCTCTCGGCCGCTTTTATCTCTCCAAACTGGTAGCGCAGCATCATCGCGGCACTGGCGATTGCGGCGATAGGATTGGCGATCCCTTGGCCTGCGATATCTGGAGCACTACCGTGGATCGGCTCGTAGAGCCCGTGCTTTTCTCCAAGACTGGCACTTGGCAAAAGGCCAATAGAGCCACTGAGCATGCTCGCCTCGTCGCTGAGAATATCTCCAAAGAGATTGCCCGTCACGATCACATCGAACTGCTTGGGATCGCGAATGAGCTGCATCGCCGCATTGTCCACGTACATATGCTCCAAACTCACCTCTGGATACTCTTTGGCCACTTCGCTCACCGTATCTCGCCACAGCTGGCTTACTTCCAAGACATTGGATTTATCTACCGAAGTAACCTTCTTGTTCCTCTTCATAGCGATCTCAAAAGCCTTACGGGCGATTCGACGCACCTCATCTTTTGTGTAACGCATCGTATTGTAGGCTTCATCCCCCTCGTAGCCTCTTGGTTGGCCAAAATAGATACCACCGATGAGCTCCCGCACCACCATCAGATCCGTCCCTTTGATCACTTCGGGTTTGAGGGTGGAGGCGTTGATGAGCTCGTCATAGACCGTCACTGGCCGAAGGTTCGCAAACACCTCCAAAGCTTTACGGAGTTTCAAAAGGCCAGTTTCTGGGCGTTTTTGCCGTGGCAGATCGTCCCACTGAGGACCTCCGATGGCACCAAAGAGCACGGCGTCGCACGATTTTGCGATCTCGATGGTCTCTTCGGGTATCGGCTCGCCCGTCACGTCGATGGCGGCCCCACCCAAGAGCGCCTCTTTGTAGGTGATCTCGAACCCCTCCTTCACACTCACCGCATCGAGGACTTTGACCGCCTCGTCGATGATCTCGGGTCCGATGCCGTCACCTTTAATCAAGGCTACACTATATTTTCTCATCACTTCTCCTCTAAAATCTGCGCTTTGGCGTAATTCATCAGCCCCCCACAGGCCAACAGCTCTTGCATGAAAGGTGGAATGGGGGTGAATTTGTATTCCACTTTTTTGTCGATATCTTTGACCACGCCTCTTTCCATATCGATGGTGATCAGATCTCCTTCGTTGATCTTGTCCGCCTCTGGTAGCTCGAAGATAGGCAGTCCCATATTAAAAGCATTACGGTAAAAGATCCTGGCGAAGCTTTTGGCCACGATCGCCGCCACTCCTGCGGCTTTGAGAGCTATGGGAGCGTGCTCACGGCTACTACCGCAGCCAAAATTTTCTCCAGCTACGATGATGTCTCCTGGCTGGAGCTTCTTGACAAACTCCGGATCGGCGTCCTCCATCACGTGCTTGGCCAGCTCGTGGGGATCGGAGGTATTGAGGTATCGTGCGGCGATGATGAGATCCGTATCGATATTGTCGCCAAATTTCCATACTTTTCCGGTGATGACGTTCATCCAGTCTCCTAAAGATTTTTGCTGATTTTATCAAAATAGCCCTCAAAAGGCAATGCGCTTGACATAGAAAGTTTTTTTGGTATAATCGGGCAAATTTCCTCAACTTCCTTTCAAGGAGCTGCATTTGGCTGCAAAAGATATCAATAAAAAACTGGAAGAATTTTTCGCCGAACACAAAAACTCATATGTGACCTACGAGCAGTTGGCTGATCTGTTCGAGCGTCAACCCACCCTCGCCCAGGCCAAAAAGATCCTGGGCTTTCAAAAAAAATACAATGTAGACATCATCACCAGCGGGGAAGCCGCCAAAAAACTCAACATCGAAGAGAAGGCCAAAAAAGAAGAAGAGCGCAAAAGGCTCTCCGAAGAGGAGCTGGCCGAGGAGTTCGACCTCACAAAAGACAAGGAGCTTTTGGAGTGGAGCAGGAGCGATAGCCCCGTGCGGATGTATCTACGAGAGATGGGGCAGATCCCACTGCTGACAAAAGAAGAGGAGATCGAGCTCTCCAAAAAGATCGAGATGGGCGAGAACATCATCCTCGACGCCATCTGCTCCGTACCCTACCTCATCGACTTTATCCTCGACTACAAAGAGCCTCTAATTAACCGTGAACGACGGGTCAAAGAGCTTTTCAAGAGTTTCGAGGAGGAGAGCGACGAGGAGGACGAGAATCTCGACAAAGAGGCCAAGAAAAAGGCCAAATACACCAAGCGAGAAAAGAAGATCGTCGAGCTTTTCAAAGCTTTGGAAAAGGCCAAGAAAGAGTGGCTCAAAGCCAGAGACAAGGAGCTGCCCGAAGATGCCACTCCAGAAGAGAAGTTCCACCACGAACTGGTCGTGGCTTTTCGTAAAAAACAGCTCAAAGAGAAGCTCCTCGATCTTGGACCTACCAGTAAGCTGATCAACGAGCTGGTCAAATCGATGGAGACGGCGCTCAAAAGCGACGAGGGATTTGAAAAGGAGCTCAAGAAGCTCGAGTACCGCTTGCCACTTTTTAACGAACAGCTGCGAGAGAACCATCGAAAACTCCTCGAAGAGATCACCAATCTCTCTAAAGAGGAGATCGCCTCAAGAGTGCCGGAAGCTACGATGGTAAGCACCTATATGGATATCAAAAAGCTCTTCCAAGCCAAAGAGGCAAGCAAAAAGGGCTTCAACCTCGAGCCAGACAAACTGGCCGAGATCCTCGAGCAGATCAAGCGGGGCAAAAAGATCAGCGAAGAGGCCAAGACCCGTATGGCCAAATCGAACCTGCGCCTCGTAGTCTCCATCGCCAAACGCTACACTAATAGAGGACTACCCTTTTTGGATCTGATCCAAGAGGGCAATATCGGCCTTATGAAAGCGGTGGACAAGTTCGAGTACAAAAAGGGCTACAAATTCTCCACCTATGCCACATGGTGGATCCGCCAGGCCATCAGTAGAGCCATCGCCGATCAGGCCAGAACGATCAGGATCCCTATCCATATGATCGAGACCATCAACCGCATCAACAAGATCGTACGAAAGCATCTCCAAGAGACCGGTAAGGAGCCTGATGTGGAGACTATCGCCAAAGAGGTGGGGCTACCGGTAGAGAAGGTCAAGAACGTGATCAAGATCACCAAGGAGCCCGTAAGTCTCGAAGCCCCTATCGGCAGTGAAGAGGATGGAAAGTTTGGGGACTTCATCGAAGACAAGAATACCCCAAATCCATTGGAAGTGATCATGCACGAAGATATGAAGCAAAAGATCGACGAGATCTTGGAAAATCTCAACGAGCGAGAAAAGGCGGTGGTGCGGATGCGATTTGGTCTGATGCCAGACGAGAGCGACCGTACTCTCGAAGAGATCGGCAAGGAGCTCAACGTCACCAGAGAGCGGGTGCGTCAGATCGAGAGCAGCGCCATCAAAAAGCTCAAACACCCCAAAGTGGGCCGAAAGATCAAAAACTACATCGAAGACTGATCTTTGGCTACAAAAAGTGCATAGAGCATCGTCCCTGCTGGGACGATGGCAAGCCCGAGTAGAAAACTCAAGGGCTCGAAAATCCCTCGACCAATCAGCCACAACACCATCAGCGCCAATACTCCATAGCCAACGAGCCGATAGGGTGAGAAAAAAGCGCCTGAAGTAGGCAAAAAGTGCTTGAGGGCTCCGCCCTTTTTCACTCTCTCCTTTTCTCTTTCAAAAAGCTCTTTGGCCTCTTGTGGCGACTCCTCCTCATAGAGCCCAAAGCGATCTTCAATCTGATCTATCGTATCGGGTCCGGGGGTGGCGCTTCTTTTTTGCACCACTTTCTTGTAGCCATAAAAAGAGCCCATGACAATGAGTAAAGAGGAGATGAAGGCCAGTTGGGTATTGAGCAAAAAGTATGGCGAGTGGACAAAAAAGGAGCCCCCTATCACTACCAGATCCAACACGATTACGATAATCCAAAAGCCTCTCATTTCTCTTCGTAGTAGTTTTTGTATCGTGGATCTTTGGCCAGCTCATCGAACTCTCTTTTTTGCTTCTGATAGGCTTTGTAGACATTGAGGATCGCAGCCGCCACGCCGATGAAGACACCGACCCACAAAAGCCAATTTTGACCAAAAAGATTTCTAAGCCAATACCCAAGCCCTACTCCTATGAGGATCGCTACGACGATGGAGATACCCAGAGACAACGCCTCGGCCCCTTCGATGATTTTTCTATATTTTGGCTGCTTCATACGATCTTCTTTAGTCCCTCGTCGATATGTTCGAGGGTTTCGTCGATGAGCTTCTCATCCAGCGGCGTACAGATGAAGCCGGTCTCGAACTGACTGCAAGCGAAATAGACCCCTCGTTTGATCATCTCTTGATGAAATTTGGCGAAAAGCTCCAGATCGCTTCTTTGGGCGTCGTCGAAATTTTTGACCGGTCGGTCGTTGAAGAAAAAGCCGAACATACTGCCTCTTACCTCTGTCTGCAGTGGTACACCCCTGGCATCGGCTATTTTTTGAAATCCACCCACGAGCCCTTTGGCTCTTAGCTCTAAAATTTTGTAGATGGAGGGGTCCTTCTTGAGCCGCCGCACCACGCTCAGCCCCGCCGCCATCGCCACGGGATTACCACTGAGAGTCCCCGCTTGATAGACCGGGCCCTCGGGACTTAGATGAGCCATGATGTCGGCTCTTCCTCCAAAGGCACCTACTGGCATCCCACCACCTATCACTTTGCCCAAGGTCACCAGATCGGGACGCACGGAGGTGAGCCCTTGGGCTCCCTTGAGACTGGCTCGAAAGCCGCTCATCACCTCGTCAAAAATGAGAAGCGCCCCATGCTCGTCGCAAAGGGCTCGAAGCTGCTGCAAAAACTCCTCATCTGCGGGCACCAATCCCATATTGCCAGCGATCGGCTCGATGATGACACAAGCGATATCGCTGCTCGCTTCGAAGCAGCGCTTGACACTCTCTATATCGTTGTAGCGAGCCAAGAGGGTATGCTTGGTAAAGTCCTCGGGCACTCCCGGACTGCTTGGATGGCCAAAGGTAGCGGCACCACTGCCGGCACTGACCAGCAAGCTGTCGCTATGGCCGTGGTAGCACCCCTCGAACTTGACGATATCGTCTCTACCCGTAAATCCCCGAGCCAGTCTGATGGCGCTCATCACCGCTTCTGTACCACTATTGACGAAACGGATCTTGTCGATGGAGTCGAAAAGTTCCACGATCTCCTTGGCCAGCTCGGTCTCCAAAAGCGTGGGTGCTCCGAAGCTGAGCCCCTTGTTGGCCTGCTCACATACAGCCTCCAGCGTCTTAGGATCCGCGTGGCCAAAGATAAGAGGCCCCCAGCTCTGCACATAATCGATATAGCGATTGCCGTCGATATCGTACAAAAAGGCTCCCTCCCCACGCTCGATAAATGGGGGCACCCCGCCTACGCTTTTAAAAGCCCGCACGGGAGAGTCCACACCTCCTGGGATATAGCGCAAGGCCTCTTCGTATGCCGCTTTGCTTTTTTCCAACATTTTTGGTCCTTTTTTGTTTTGATTTTATCCAAAGCTACCTAAAAAGAGCTATAATTTGGTTATGAATAGGCTTTTGATCTCTTTTTTCATCACATTGGCTCTGTATCTACTGCTTCTTTGGGCTATCTGGTTCGATACGCGTCATACCACACCGCCATCTCACAAAGCCAGGTTCAATATCCAAGGACTCAAGATTTTAAAACCGGCTCCCAAGCCATCCCCTACCCTTACATATCGATCCAAACCCTCTATCAAAAAACCCCATCCAAAACCTATCAAAAAGAGGCTCAAACAAAAACCAAAGCTCCTTCATAAGCACCAAAGAAAAAAACTCGTCAAATCCCACAAACGATATAGAAAAACCATCCAAAAAGAGCACAACCAGACCATGCCATCTTTAGAAGCCCTTTTCGCCAAGGCCCCCACTCCCCAAAAGGCCAAAGCGGGCCTATCCAAATTGCCACCCGAGCTACGAAAACTCTACAGGGACGATTTTTCCACTTTTACAAAGGAGCAAAAAAGGTTTTTACAAGACAATCTAACTAAAATCGCTACGATCACTCAAAAATATCTCTACTTGCGAGGCTACCCCTACATCGCCGTCAAAACTCGTCAAGAGGGCATCAACGCCGTGGAGTTTTTGCTCCACTCCAATGGAGATATAAGTGATCTGCGGCTTCTTACCTCCAGTGGGTACGAAGCACTGGACAAAAACAGCATCGAGACTATCAAAACCGCCTTCAAAGACTACCCTCGCCCCAAAACCACGACAAAGATCAAAATTTTTGTGAAATATTCGATCATCTACTGATCGCACTCGATCTCTACATGCTCTTCCGGCTTGGCGAAGTAGTAGCCCTGGACATAATCCACTCCCAGAGCCTTCACCTTCTCATAGATCTCGGCGGAGCTGACGAACTCCGCTACGGTGGCTATCTTTTTCTTTTTGGCCAAATTGACGATGGTGGAGATGATCAGCTCGGAGTTTTCGTCGGTGGAGACGTTTTTGACCAAAGAGCCGTCTATTTTGATATAGTCGATAGGTAACTGCAAGATATGCTCGAAGTTGGAGTAGCCCGTACCGAAATCGTCGATAGCGATCTGGCAGCCGATATTTTTCATATCCGTCACGAAATCGTACACCAAAGAGTAGTTCTCGATCCCCTCGGACTCCACGATCTCCAAGATCAGCCGATCGGCTACCTGATACTTCTCGATACTCTCTTTGAGTGTCTGGACTATATCTTTGTTCATGATGTCGAGGATCGAGAAGTTGATGGAGAAGCCGCAGTTGCTGTGCTGAAAATATTGGCAGCTTTTGGCGATCATGATCTGGGTGAGTTTAGGATAGTATCTGGACTTTTTGGCGATCTCCAAAAACTCGTACGGTGAGTGGATCTCTCCTTCGTCTCCTCTGATTCGCATCAAGCACTCGTAGCCTTTTGGCTTTTTGGTCTGAGCGTTGACGATCGCTTGGAAATAGGGGATCACTCGCTCCAGATCTATCGATTTTTTAAGCCTTTTGATCCACTCGATATTCTTTTGGTACTGGATCTCCACCGATTTGTCGCTCTCTTCGTAGATTTCGTAGCTCTTTTTATGCTGTTTGGCCTTTTTGAGGGCGATATCGGCCTTCTCCAAGGCTCCCTCTTTGCCGATATAGGCTCCCATCGTCACATGGAGCGAAAGCTCCTTGTCGCCATGAAAGAAGGTCATATTCTCTATCTTGTTGGCCAAAAGACTCAAAAACTGCTCGATATCGCTTTTCGTCATTCGTCTATTGAAGAGCATCGCAAACTCGTCACCCGAAAAGCGATAAAATTTGGGATAGTTGGTGGTAATGAGATTTTTGATGTTTTGGGCGAAACTGGCCAGGATCTTGTCTCCCGTTTTATGGCCGAAAAGATCGTTGAGCTCTTTGAAATCGTCGATATTGATAATGATGAGGGTGGCGTCATTTAGATTTTCCAGATCCTCTTGGAGGCGAAATCTGTTGGGTAGTCCTGTCAAGGAGTCTACATAGAGTCGATTTTTGAGCTCTTGGGTCTTTTGTTGGACCTTCTCCTCCAATATTTTGTTCATATTCTCCTGTTTCAAAGCGTAGCTTCTGATCTTTTGCTGCATCTTCTCCAATGTCCTGGAGATCCTCCCTATCTCGTCCTCTCTATCGGAAAACTCGAAAGAGAGATTTTTCTTGGGAGTGTAGTTGCTCAGCTGCAACACTATCTGCTTCAAAGGCGAAAGAAGCTGCTCCAAATAGATACTAAAAAGGATCAAAAGTACGGCGATACCGAACAAAAATATCCACAAAAGTTTGCTATATTTGCTCACCAATCGCTTGAAATGGGCGTAGGAGTAGATCACGTGCATCTTCCCGATACTCTCATCGGAGTTGGGACGCTTGATGGTGCGAGTCATGATGAAGTAATCGCTCTTGCCGATATCTTTTTTGAGGTAGCTGCTGACCACTTTGCCTTTGTTCACTACGGTGATACCCAGGATGTTTTCGTTGTTGTCGGTCACCTCTTTGATGATCTTGTCCACGTTAGAAGTCATTCCCAAATAGAGATTCATGGCGATAGTGGGGACGATGGTGTTGACGATCACTTCGGCCTTCTCTTTTTCCATCTGCTTAAAGGCCTCTTTCCCAGCCTCCTCGAAAGTGTAGAAGACCCCTACGATGAGAGTGATGCCCACGATAAAAAAGTAAAAAAGTATGCGAGAACTCAGAGATTTTTTTAGATTTAGCATTTTAAGGCTCTATGAACCGAGCCATCTGGTAAAGCTCGGGCATAAATTCGAAATCGTTGCGCAACAGCACCCTTTTGTTGATATAGATCACCACCTCTTTTTCGATGGAGACATTGAACAAAAACCCAAAGAGCAGATCCTCTTTTTCATAGGTAAAGGAGTAGATATTTTTCCCCTCTATCTTTTTGGCCACCTTTTCCAAGATCTCCTCCTTCGCTTTGAGTAGGTAGATGGCGTCGGCACTTTTCTCTTTATCGGCTAAAAAGGTGGAAAAATTTACCACCTTAGTACGCAGAATATACCCTCCTACCCCTTTGGGGAAAAGTTTGTCCAGCTGCTCTTTGATATATCTGCCATAGAGCCAATCGATGGAGGTGACCAAGATATACAGATCGATACGCCTATCGTTGATGTGGGAAGAGAGTTTTCGATCCATTACGATCAGTTTGGGATAGAGGGAAGATTGCGTGCGCAAAAGAAGCTTGTTGTATTCGTAGGCTTGGGCGAAGCAAAAAAGCAGCACCAACAGCACAATCTGTCTCATCACAACCCCCAAACCATAGAGAAGATGAAAGCCCGCCCCTTCATTGCCGAGTAGTCCTCTATATAGGTGTAAGGGGGCGAAGGGTATTTGATCGTAGCATCGAAGATGTTTTTGGCACTGAATCTTAGATGCAGACCATTGTCGAAAGCGTAGGAGAGCCCAAGATCGCAAGTGGTATATCCTCTCAGTGGCTTTCTCGTATCGAAACTAAAACGGTGTTTGTCGCCCACATATCGAGCCAATAGGCTAACACTTAGATTGGGGGTGAGCTGGCGAAGCAGATACCCCTTGGCCATATGTTTGGCAATATTGGCCAAAGGGGTGCCACAACTGTTGCGTCCATCTACGAAGGAGTAGTTGGCATAGAGCTTGGTGTAGGCATCCACCATCTTCGAGAGTTCCAGCTCGAAACCGTAGAGATTTTGATCCTTTCGGTTGAGATATTTGTGTTCGAGATTGATATTGTCTATGAGATTTTTGTTGCGCAAGAAAAATATGGAGGCCTGTACGAAATCGTCGGCTCCGAATCGGTGGATGAAGCTGGCCTCCAGGGCATGCACCCGCTCAGGACGCAGATGCGGATTGCCCACTTTCGTGATGTTGTTGATAGTGAAAAGCTCCTGCCACGAAGGGTTGCGCTGGGATTTGGCATAGGAGGCTTTGAAAATGTTCGCCGTGTCTATCTGGTAGACCATGGAAAATCGAGGATTGAAAATATAGTCGCTTTGGGTATTTCTCTCCAGATTGATCCCGTAATAGAAAGTGAGATCGCGGCTATACTCGAAAGTATCGCTCAAAAAAAAGATAGAAGAGACTCGCTTGGCCTTTGGATCCAAAAAAGGAAAACTCTCGGAGTAGTCCACCAATTGACCACTTTGACCCGTCTTGTCGGTGGTGATGGTGGTGACGCCATAGGTGCGCTCTTTGGAACCTCTCGCACCAAAAACCACTTCGTGTCTCGACCATCCTTTGTAGCCAAGATAAGCTTTGGCGTAGATGGTGCTCTGTTTTGCCTGGAAAAAGCCGTACATCCCCTCTTTGTAGACCACGATCCGATCGGGATCGAAAGGACTCGGCACTACAAGACCCGCTGGGGCGTAGTGGGTATCCATGCTCAAAGAGTCGTGGCGTACCCCACTTTTCAACTCCAAGTGCCACACTTTGGCCAAATCTTTTTGATAGCTCATCTCCATATATCGATTTGGCATGAGATAGTAATCATTTTTTGGCGGCAACAGATAGCTCACACCAAATCCCATACCATGTTTGTAGCGGTTATCTCTAACTTGAAGCTTGAAGCCTCCCAGGCTCATGGTCATGGCGAAGGAGTAGTTTTTGAGCCACAAAGGAGCCTCCCCAGCCTTGGCCAAAGGCTTGTTGACCTCACCAAGATAGCCGGTATAGAGCATATCGGGACCGGAGTAGACACTCTTGTCGTCTTGTTGATAGTAAAACTCGGTATAGAGTTTCAATTCGCCCAGATGGTGGTTGGTATAAAATCCCCCGCCACGAAAAAGCTGGGATCCTCTTTTGACAAAAACCTTGTTGCACTCGAATTCGCCAAAATTCTCGGCATAGGTGGTTATATAGATCGATCCTGCATAGGCATTGACCCCTTCGCTTTTGCTCCCTGGCCCTCGCACCACCTCGATACGCTTGATGAGCTCTATGGGCATCTGCATATATTGGGTGTAGTGATCTCCAAAAAGATTGTTGACCAAAACACCGTCTATGAAAAGTTTGGTTTGGCCAAAGGTGATGGGATTGGAGCCTCTAAAAACTGGATAGATTGCACCTAAATTATTGGAATATATATCCACTCCGGGAACCAGCCATAAAGCATCTTGAAGAGTCTGGACGCCCAGCTTTTCGAGCTCGTATCCTCTGTAGATGGAGACGATATGGGGCTGGAAAAACTCGTTCTCTTTGGAGATATCGGCGATATGGGAAAAGGTCTGGAGATCTTTTTTGAGACTCTCGCTTAAGGGATTGGCGAAAAGTGTCAAACTCACTGTAGCGACAATTGCGATCCTTTGAACCATTGGACTCTCTTTTTATAGTTTTCTAACAGCATCGGATTGTCCCGCTCCAGCCTGGCGATACTGAGCAAGCAGGGATAGCGAGGCGACCCGTAGCCCTCCTGGAGAGGGCCTATGATATCGTACCGCACACCCAGCATCCTGGTGAAGCGGATGAAGCGCTTCTCCATAGCCGAGTAGCAATATTCGATACCTAAATCTTTTCCCAAAGGATAGATTTTCTCAACAATGAAGTTGGAAATGATAAGTTTACTATCGTACATATTGCGATGTTTTTTAGCGATGAAGACACGAGAGATCTCGCTGAGCTTCTCTTTTTTGAAGGTATCGAGCAGCGCTTTGACCTCTGGATAGATCTGCAGATGCTCTTCTGTGGGATATCCTATGGGAGAGTGGTGGATGAGCCTGGTGGTGGCCACGATCTGACACTCCTCATCCAAAGCCACGAAATGGGTGGAGTAGCGATCGTACTCGTCACGCTCTTTCTGATCCGGATAGCGCTCCTTGTCGAAAAATCCAAGCTCTTCACATACGATATCGTAGCGGAAGCGGTAGATCCGCTCCATCATATTCTCATCCATCACTTCAAAAAAATAGAACATCTCACCTCTTCAAATTATTCAAAGCGTCTTTATAGATCGGCTCGTCGATAAATCCATACTTCTTGTCCACAAATCCCGTCACCCCCTGCTCTCTCATCCGCTCGAAACGCTCTTTGATATAAAGCGCTTTTTGCCGATCCCACGAAAAGATCCGATTGACCACTCCCACTTGATCTGGTGTGATACAGGCTTTGGCCTCGTAACCCATCGTCTTTTCGTACCTACACCACTCCTCGAACTCCTCCAGATCCTGATAGTTTTGATAGACGAAAGAGACCGGATAGAGTCCCGAGGCTTTGGACTCCACCAAAAATTTGGCCAAAATATGATCGATAGTGGGATTTTGGAGGCGCAAGATGCTTTGGGGTATATCCAGATCCGCCAAAAGATCCAAGATACCAAGATAGAGCGTACTCACCCGCTCGTCTATCCCAAATCCACCAAATCCTCTCCACGCCTCCTTGGTCTCGATCGATAGGTGCACTTCGATAGGCTCTTCGATAAGCCCAAGAGCCTTCGCCACATCCTCCACACTTCGCACTTTCGGGACTCTGATGGCATCTGGCATGTAGGCATTCAAAAACGCTATCTCCTCTTCGCCACCCTCTTCCAAAGGATTGATCCGTACCACGAGCATAGGAGCGGTGGGGGGAGCATGCTGGATAAAAAGAGCAGCTGCCAGTAGTGCCACTCTTTTGAACTTGGGCGCAACACCATCTTCGAGATTGAGAATGGCCGCGTCACACTCCAGCTCGTCCAGCTTGTTGAGATGTTTGGCCTTGTGTGCCGAGACCATAAGAGCCGAGTGGATCCGCACTCTTTTTGGCTCTCTTGACTTTGGAGCGAGTCTTTGAAGAAAAAACTCCTCGTCGCAGCTGTCGATCGCTTGTTGGATCTTTTGGAGTGTTTGGGTATCGAAAATCATCGTTTTTTTACTTTTAGATAGTAGTACAAGGTCTTGATCTCCTTTTTGGTCAAGAAGTAGTGAGGCATGAGTCGATGCTTGGAACTTGCAAGTGCATCGTAGAATTTTTTGAAAGGGAGTTTGGTGATATCGGGAGCTTTGATGAGGATAGTCCGGTTTTGCTCCCTATATCGCCCCAGGATCTTTCCCTTGCCATCCTCTCCATGGCACTTTTGGCACCCAATGCCTCTGGGGTTGTGGTAGAGCATCTTCGCATACTCCTCTTTGGTGATGAAGGAGTCCTCCCCATAGGCC
Source organism: Campylobacterales bacterium (assembly GCA_027002625.1). GTDB lineage: Bacteria > Campylobacterota > Campylobacteria > Campylobacterales > Nitratiruptoraceae > Nitratiruptor. The sequence continues at coordinate 7,349 of JALWZJ010000173.1, read as the reverse complement.
AAAACGATCACAAACATTAAACCGACCAAACGCACGCCATCCCTTAAACCAAATCACAATATAGTTTTGTTATCATATCGAAAATTTTTTTAAATCCCCCAAAAAGAGGCGTCTATGCAGATTCTCGACGGCAAAAAACTCTCCGAAAAGATAAAATCCCAGATCAAAGAGGAGACAAAAGAGCTCAAGGAAAAACATGATATCGTTCCAGGCTTGGCGGTAGTGCTGGTAGGCGACGATCCAGCGAGCCTGACGTATGTGAAGATGAAAGAAAAAGCCTGTAAAGAGGTGGGCTTTTACTCCATCGTCCACCATATGCCCCACTCCATCTCCCAAGCCGAGATCGAAGAGACGATCAAGATGATGAACCAAAACCCCAATATCGACGGCATTTTGGTCCAACTCCCCCTACCGCCCCATATCGACACCACCAATATCTTGGAGCTCATCGATCCGGCCAAGGATGTAGATGGCTTTCATCCCTACAATTTCGGTCGGCTCATGCAAGGGCTCGACACCTTCGCTCCTTGTACGCCTCTTGGCGTGATGAAGCTACTCGAAGAGTACGATATCGATCCCAAAGGGATGGATGTGTGCGTGGTGGGTGCGAGCAATATCGTAGGCAAACCGATGGCGGCACTCTTGCTCAACGCCAACGCCACTGTGGACATTTGCCATATTTACACAAAAGACCTACAATCTCACACAAAAAAAGCGGACATGGTGGTGGTAGGCGTGGGCAAACCCCATCTCATCACGGCCGATATGGTCAAAGATGGGGTGATCCTCATCGATATCGGCATCAACCGCCTTCCTGACGGCAAACTGGTAGGCGATGCCGATTTTGAAGCTATCAGTCAAAAGGCCTCCTACATCACTCCAGTCCCAGGAGGCGTTGGTCCCATGACCATAGCGATGCTTTTGGCCAACACCATCAAAGCCGCCCGACAAAGGATAGGTAGTTGAAAGAGAAACTCGTAAAGTTTTATCACTGGTCCAATACCTGGACCGGTACGATCGTCATCGTTCTCCTGGTTATCTTTTTCGTAGCTCAAGCCTTCGTGATCCCAAGTGGCAGCATGAAAAACACTCTACTTATCGGTGATCACCTTTTTGTCAAGAAGTTCGCCTACGGTGTCCCCACTCCCCATATCCCATGGTTGGAGATCCCGGTACTGCCGGATTTCGATGGAGACGGTCATTTGATAGAAGGTCCCAGACCCAAAAGAGGCGATATCGTCATCTTTCGCTATCCAGTCAATCCCAAGATCCACTACGTCAAACGCTGTGTGGCCGTGGGCGGGGATATGCTCTTCGTACACGACAAACATCTCTACCTCCATCCCCACGAAGGGGATGAGTATATCCGATCTCGTTACCCCGCCGATCGGATCGTCAAGATCGCCGGCTTTTTATGGGTACGAGATCCTTATATGCTCGAACATCCAGGCATCCACCACGATCCAAAGATCGTGGACAATGGACGCTACCCTAAGGAGATCTTCGACTTTCCACCGATAGAGGTTCCACAAGATCAATTTTTTATGATGGGAGACAACAGAGACCACTCCAACGATAGCCGCTTTTGGGGACCCGTACCCTACAAACTCATCGTAGGCAAGCCCTGGTTCATCTACTGGAGCTGGGACAAAGAGTATGTTCCAAGATGGGAGAGAGTAGGCAAGACGGTAGAGCAAATAGAAGAGGAGATGCGAAAACGTGAGCACTCTTGAGATCCTCAATATCATCGCTATGGTGCTGGCTCTAACTGTAGCCATCATCGGCCACGAGATCATGCACGGCCTCGTAGCCTACAAGCTTGGCGATCCTACCGCCAAACTGGCTGGACGTCTTAGCATCAATCCCATCGTTCATATCGACCCTATAGGTACCATCTTGGTCCCCGCTCTTTTGTATATCTCCAATGCCGGTTTCATCTTTGGTTGGGCTAAGCCGGTGCCTGTGAATATGCAGATCGTTTTGAGAAACGCCGGAGAGCTTGGAGCGATCGCTGTTAGCCTTGCAGGCGTGACCTACAACTTCATCCTCGCTATCTTTAGTGCACTCCTCATAGGATGGATAGGCGAGCCCCACTCCTTGGCGGGGACGTTCATTTTTCTCTTTTTGGCCCAAAGTGTTTTGATCAACGTAGTGCTCGGAGTCTTCAACCTTTGGCCTATCCCGCCCCTCGATGGAGCCAACGCGGTGATGTATCTGGCCAGATGGCTGGGACTGAGGCCTGTCGTGAGACTCTACGAATATCTTTTTCCCTATGGAATGATCATACTTATCGTTATACTGGCCACACCGCTGAGCTCCTTTTTCTTTATACCGGTCTACTTCATCTTGATACTGCTCTCATGGCTCAGTGGAGTGGACTTCATCACACTTATCAATCAACTCGAAAGGATCTGATATGAAAATCTACATCGGAAGCGACCATGCAGGATTTGCCGTCAAAGGTTTCGTCAAGGAGCTTTTCGAAAAAAGAGGCTACGAAGTAGAGGATATGGGCACATACAGCGCCGAGCGGGTGGACTATCCAGACTATGCCGCCAAGGTGGCTCGCGCCGTGGCGGCCGATCCTGGCAGCCAAGGGGTGCTCATCTGCGGTACGGGTATCGGGATGAGTATCGCTGCTAATAAGATAAAAGGGATCCGAGCTGCCGAAGTACACGACTACTACACCGCCCAGATGGCCCGAGCCCACAACGACGCCAACGTGCTTTGCTTTGGTGAACGCGTGGTGGGTCCTGGTGTGATCGAATCGATCGTGGAGGCGTGGTGTACCACGAACTTCGAAGGTGGACGGCACGAAAAAAGAGTCCAAAAAATCATGGCATTGGAGGAGTGATGGGTATCGAGATGGTAGGCTACCTATTTTTCGCTCTTTTGATGGCAGCGATGATCGGCCTGAAAGTATTGCTGTTTGGAGGCAAAAAATGAAAGAACTAAGCCCGGAACAAAAGAGATTTTTGCTCTCGACGATCCGTGACGTACCCGATTTTCCAAAACCTGGGATCATCTTCAAAGATATCACCACCTTGCTCAACGACGCCGAGGCTTTCACTCTTTTGATGGAGCATCTCCAAAGCCGTTACGAAGCCATGGAGCTCGACTTCGTAGCTGGCATAGAGAGCCGTGGATTCATCTTTGGAGCGGCTCTGGCCACAAGGCTTGGTATCGGCTTCGTGCCAATTCGTAAAAAGGGCAAACTCCCCTACACCACCGTCAGTGAAAAGTACGCCCTGGAGTATGGGGTGGACGAGATAGAGATCCACATCGACGCCTTTAGAGGTAAGGGCAAGCGGGTCCTTCTCATCGACGATCTCATCGCCACAGGAGGCACCGCCGAGGCTGCGGCGAAACTGATCCAAAAGGTGGATCAAGAGCTGGTGGAAGCCTGTTTCGTTATCGATTTGACCTTTTTAAAGGGTAAAGAGAAAGTGGAAAAACTCTGCCCAGTATACAGCGTATTGGAGATAGCCTGATGTATATACCACAAAAGAGCAACTACGATCCCAACGAGTTGGGCCACTTCGGCATCCATGGCGGTCGCTACGTACCAGAGACGCTCATGCCGATCCTTCTGGAGCTGGAAGAGGCCTACCAAAAGATCCGCTTTGATGAAGAATTTTGGAAAGAGGCCAGATATTATCTGGAAAACTACGTAGGCCGGCCAAGTCCTCTGTACTACGCCCAGAATCTCTCCAAAGAGCTGGGGGCCACCATCTACCTCAAAAGAGAGGATCTCAACCATACCGGAGCCCACAAGATCAACAACACCATTCTCCAAGGCCTTTTGGCCAAACGCCTTGGCAAGAAAAAGGTGATCGCCGAAACGGGTGCCGGGCAGCATGGCGTAGCAACGGCGACGATGGCGGCCCTTTTTGGGCTGGAGTGCGATATCTTCATGGGCGAGAAGGATGTGAAACGCCAAGAGCTCAACGTCTTTCGTATGAAACTTCTGGGTGCCAGGGTCCATGCTGTCAAAAATGGCTCTCGTACCCTCAAAGACGCCATGAACGAGGCGATCAGATACTGGGTCACCAACGCCCGTGACACCTTCTACGTCATCGGTACCGTCGCGGGCCCCCACCCCTACCCTATGATGGTACGAGACTTTCAAGGGATCATCGGCTACGAGGCCAAAGCCCAGATCCTCGCCGCCGAAAATCGTCTACCAGACTACGTGATCGCCTGTATCGGAGGTGGTAGCAACGCCATAGGGATCTTCAACGCCTTTTTGGACGAAGAGACCCAGTGTATCGGGATCGAGGCTGGAGGCTTGGGCTTGGATACCGACAAGCATGGAGCGAGCCTGGCCAAAGGAAGCCCGGGAGTACTCCACGGCCAGATGAGCTACGTGCTCCAAGACCAAGAGGGGCAGATCCGTGAGGCCCACTCCATCAGCGCGGGTCTGGACTATCCCGGTATCGGACCCGAGCACTCCTATCTCAAAGATCTCGGTGTGGTACGCTACGATGCCATCACCGACGAGGAGGCTTTGGACGCCTTCGTGTGGCTGAGCCAAAAAGAGGGGATCATCCCGGCTTTCGAGAGCAGCCATGCCGTGGCATATCTGAAGAAGATGAAAGATATCGAAAACTCGCTCATCGTCGTCAATCTCTCGGGCCGAGGAGACAAGGATATGATCCAGGCCAAATCCTTGCTCCATTTCGACTAAGGAAAACGATGAAAGCATTTTTGCATAAAAACAGAGATTGGCTCATTCAAGCGGCTTTGGGAGCGGTCTTTTTGTTCGTGGCATTCCTTGGCTACCAGCTCTATCAAGCACCAGGCCACAATCTCGAAGAGAAGTTTTTGTACCTACTCAAAGAGTATGGCTACATCATCCTTTTTGTGTGGAGTATCATGGAGGGAGAGACTGGGCTGGTGATGGCAGGGGTACTTAGCCATACAGGAGATATGAACCTGTGGCTCTCCATCCTCGTAGCGGGTCTTGGAGGGTTTGTAGGCGACCAGATCTATTTTTATATAGGTCGTTTCAACAAGCACTATATCCACTCTTTGATGAAAAAACAGCGACGAAAGTTCGCTCTGGCTCATCTGCTTTTAAAAAAGTATGGCTGGCCCGTCATCTTCATCCAGCGCTACTTGTACGGCATGCGGACCGTCATCCCTATGGCCATAGGACTCACCCGCTACAGCGCCAAAAAATTCGCCCTTATCAACTTCATCAGCGCCATGATATGGGCCGCTGCGACCATCATCCCAGCTTATATCTTCGGTGAAGAGATCCTCGCTCTTATCAAATGGGCCAAAGCGCACTGGTACTACGCCCTGCCGCTGGCTCTTTTGATCGCCGGTGGTATCTCGTACTATTTTCACAAAGTGACCGAAAAGAAACTCAAGGAGAGAAAATGAAAATCGAAATAAAAGATAAAAAACTGCACCAGATCGATGCCGATATCGAGATCGTCTTCGTCATCGACAAAAATCTGGACCACAAATGGGTCAAGGACAAGGAGGAGCTGGAAAAGCTGGGTTTTACGGGCGATGTGGAAGAGGTGGCCTTCTTGCCCCACGAAGGTCGACTCTATGTGGGAGCCAAACTTGACCACGACGAGATCCGTATCGCCGCGGCAAAAGCGGTCAAGGCTCTCAGAGGCAAAAAGTTCAAAACGGCAAAAGCCGGGGTCTATATCCAAAACTGCCCCATCACCAATATCAAAGCCTTTGTGGAGGGTGCGATCCTTGGAGCCTACTCCTTCGATAGATACAAATCCAAAAAGAAAAAGGAGGGACTCGAAGAGATCGTTTTGGCCAACGAGGAGTACGCCGACAAGCCTTTCACCCTCGAAAACGCCAAAAAGAGCATAGATGAGGCCAAGATCGTAGCAAAAACCACCAACTTCGTGCGTGACATCGTCAACACTCCTCCAAACGAGATCTATCCAGAAAGCTTTGCAAAGCTGGCCAAAGAGGTAGCCAAAGAGGAGGATCTACAGATCGATATATTGGATGAAAAAGATCTAAAAAAAGAGAAGATGGAGGCATTTTTAGCCGTGGGTCGAGCCAGTGTCCACCCCCCACGCCTGGTGCATCTGCGCTACACTCCAAAAAATGCAAAAGCCAAAATAGCGATCGTAGGCAAAGGTCTTACCTACGACAGTGGGGGTCTTAGTCTCAAACCAAGTGAGTATATGGTGACGATGAAAGCGGACAAGAGTGGAGCCAGTGCGGCTCTTGGTATCGTCAAAGCGGCCAAGAAACTGGAGCTTCCCGTAGAGATCCACGCGATTTTGGGACTGGCTGAAAATATGATAGACGGCAACGCCTACAAACCAGACGATGTGCTTCGAGCCAAAAACGGCAAGACGATAGAGGTACGCAACACCGATGCCGAGGGGCGACTGGTGCTGGCTGATTGTCTATGCTACGCTCAAGAAAAAGTAGAACCAGACTTCATTATCGATATCGCCACCCTTACAGGCGCTTGCGTAGTAGCACTTGGAGAGTATACAAGTGGCGTAATGGGACATAGCGATGAACTGCGCTCCTCTATACTCGCCGCCGCCAAGGCCAGCGGAGAATTGGCAGCAGAGCTGCCCTTCAACCGCTACTTGCCAAAACTGCTCGAATCCAAAATAGCGGACATTTGCAACATCAGCTCCTCCAGATATGGCGGAGCCATCACGGCAGCTCTATTTTTGAGTGAATTCATCGAAGAAAAGAACAAAGACAAATGGGTACACCTCGACATCGCAGGACCGGCCTACGTGGAAAAAGAGTGGGGATACAACCCATATGGCGCCAGTGGGGCCGGTGTGCGAATGGTAATCAAGTGGCTACAAAAAGAGTTCGTCTACAACAAAAAGCACCCTTAAGGATGTGCTATAATTGCGCCTAAAAAAGGAACCGAATGGGTCTTAGTGTAGGAATCGTAGGACTTCCCAACGTGGGAAAATCGACCACTTTCAACGCGCTCACAAAAGCGCAAAACGCAGAGGCACAAAACTACCCCTTCTGTACCATCGAGCCCAACAAGGCGGTGGTACCCGTCCCCGATCCCAGACTCGAAGAGCTTGCCAAAATCGTCAACCCCCAGCGTATCCAACACTCCACCATAGATTTCGTAGATATCGCTGGGCTGGTCCGAGGAGCCAGCAAGGGCGAGGGGCTGGGCAACCAGTTTTTGAGCAATATCCGTGAGACCGATATGATACTGCATATGGTCAGATGCTTTGATGACGGCAACGTCACCCACGTAGAAGGGAGTATCGATCCTATCCGAGATATCGAGATCATCGAGACGGAGCTGATTTTTGCCGATCTACAACAGCTCGAAAAGAAGATCGAGCGGCTCAAAAAACAGGCCAAAGCGG